>CAIRBC010000578.1 GCA_903876685.1 uncultured Nitrosomonadales bacterium
TGGATGCTATCTCCAACGACGATTTCTCTCCGCTGTTTTATACGCTGGAGCAGGAAGACGGTAGTGAATTTTTTGATGCCGAAGGCTGGTGCGAAGGCTTCATGTGCGGGGTATTCCTGTTCGCAGAAGCCTGGCAGGACATCTTTGAAAATCATGCCGAATTTCTTTCACCGATGGTATTGCTGGGCACTGAACATGGCTGGGACGAGCTGGAAAAAGCGGAAGATAATATGCAAGTCACACAAGATGCCTATGAATCGATTGCGGTGGTAGTGGGTTTGATTTATGACTATTTTAGCGGGCAACGCGAAATTGAAACGCAGAAACGGGTAGCGGAACCAGGCAAAGCTGAATCGGGGATGCGGGTTGAGTCAATCCGTATTCCGGTGATGACTTACAGTGTCGGAAGCAATGATAGCTGTCCCTGCGGCTCGGGAAAAAAATTCAAGAAGTGCTGCGGCATACCGCCCACTTTACATTAACGCTGAAGCATGATCAGCAACGACAACCTCACGGCAGAACCGCGCTTGATTGCAGCCACCTCTGCTTCAAAAAAGGAAGAGGCAATGGAGCGCGCCTTGCGCCCCAAACAGCTCGACGAATATGTGGGGCAGGAAAAAATTCGTCTGCAACTGCAAATATTTATCGATGCAGCCAAAGGACGCCGCGAACCCCTCGATCATGTGTTGTTGTTCGGACCGCCCGGGTTGGGCAAGACCACGCTGGCACAGATTGTGGCGCGTGAAATGGGCGTGAATCTACGACATACTTCAGGGCCGGTGTTGGAGCGTGCCGGTGATCTTGCCGCACTGCTGACCAATCTGGAACCTAACGATGTGTTGTTCATCGACGAGATACATCGCTTGTCCCCGGTAGTCGAAGAAATTCTTTATCCGGCGCTGGAAGATTACCAGCTCGACATCATGATCGGAGAAGGTCCTGCGGCCCGTTCCGTGAAGCTGGATCTGCCGCCTTTCACGCTAGTGGGTGCGACCACCCGCGCCGGGATGCTGACTAACCCGTTGCGCGATCGCTTCGGCATTGTGGCACGGCTGGAGTTTTATACGGTGGCCGAATTGCAGCGCATCGTGACGCGTTCCTCCGGTTTGCTGCAAATGCCCATTTCCCCTGAAGGGGCTCTGGAAATTGCCAAACGGTCGCGAGGCACGCCGCGTATCGCCAATCGATTATTACGCCGGGTGCGCGATTATGCCGAAGTAAAGGCCGACGGTCAGGCGACCCGCGAAGTGGCGGATGCGGCGCTGACCATGCTGGATGTGGACGCACTAGGTCTGGACGTGATGGATCGAAAATTATTGCAGACCGTGATCGAGAAATTTGCCGGGGGGCCGGTCGGCGTGGATAACCTGGCGGCAGCGATTGGCGAGGAACGCGACACCATCGAAGACGTGCTGGAACCTTATCTGATTCAGCAGGGTTATTTGCAACGTACCTCGCGCGGACGTATCGCCACCCCGAATGCCTATCAGCATTTTGGTCTGGAGCAATCGCGTAGCCAGATTGCAAAAGATTTGTGGGATGAGACATAGCTTCGATTATTTGAGATCAGCCGAAGATAGCAGTGCTTTTATTTATTGCTTCAATTAAATTAGGAATTGTTTATGACTGACCGGAGTGAACCTGACTTTAACTGGCCGGTGCGCGTGTATTATCATGACACCGATGCGGGGGGTGTGGTTTATCACGCCAGTTATTTGAACTTCATGGAACGTGCGCGCACCGAGTGGTTACGTTCCTATGGATACACCAATCCAGAGTTGCTGAAGGCTTATAATGTCGTGTTCGTGGTACGTTCGGTACAAATGGATTTTTTAAGACCCGCGCTGCTCGATGATCTGCTGGATGTCACGTTACAGATCAAGGAAATCGGTCGTAGCCGCCTGATTTTGCGGCAGACCGTGCTGCGCGGTGCAGAATTGCTGAACGAAGCGGAAGTGCATCTGGTCTGCGTTTCCATGGAAAACTTCAAGCCGGTGAGTGTGCCGGAAACTTTGCGAACACAGTGGAAAATTTAATCGGGAAGGGATTGTAATGGAAGTGACTCAGGATTTATCATTTATACATCTCATCGTCAATGCCAGCCTGCTGGTACAACTGGTGATGGGGCTGTTGCTGCTGGTGTCGATGACGTCATGGTGGTACATTTTTCTGAAGATGTTTAGCATCCGTCGCGAAATTCGCTTAACCAGCGAATTTGAAGAGTCCTTTTGGCATAACCAGAACCTGACGGAGCTTTACAAGCATGCCAATAACACGGCTCCCAGAGAACTGGGCGCATTGGAGAGGATTTTTGCCGCTGGCTTTGTCGAATTTATCAAGCTCAGAAAACTGCATGGTGTAGATGCAGCTGCGGTGATGGAAGGTACCCGCCGCGCCATGCGTGCCACCTATCAGCGCGAGATGGACAGACTGGAAGCGCATCTGGCATTTCTCGCCTCTGTCGGCTCTGTCAGCCCGTATATCGGGCTATTCGGCACGGTTTGGGGCATTATGAATGCGTTTCGCGGCCTGGCGAATGTCGGCCAGGCGACCCTGGCGCATGTCGCCCCCGGTATCGCCGAAGCGCTGGTGGCGACTGCAATGGGACTGTTCGCAGCCATTCCGGCAGTGCTCGCCTATAATCGCTATGCGCACGAAATCAACCGGTTGTCTACGCGCTTCGAAAGCTTTACCGAAGAATATTCTAACGTATTGCAACGTCAGCCATGAAAACCTACCGTCGCGGTAATAACCGCCTGATGAACGATATTAACGTGGTGCCGTATATCGATGTGATGCTGGTGCTACTGGTAATTTTTATGGTGACAGCCCCCTTGATGAATCCGGGACAGATTGATCTGCCGCAAATCGGCAAATCGCTTGAACCACCGGCTGCCCCACTTGAAGTCATCATCAGGAAAGATGCTACGCTGGCGCTGCATGATCATGCCAGCGAGGGTAGTGAAATCGCTGTTTCCAGGGTAGAGTTGCTCGCGATTTTAAAAAACCGGCAAGGAGCAAAAGCAGAACAGGCAGTGGTGATTTCCGCCGACAAGAATGTGCGCTATGAAGAAGTGATTAACGTGATGGACGCCTTGCAGCAACAGCAAATCAAGAAAATCGGATTGCTCACTCAAGCCAGGGGAAAATGAGCGCTATTGATGAACCTTACAAGCTGTCCGCCGGCCTTCTGGCAGCAGCGGTACATGGCGTATTTTTTGCGCTGCTGTATTTTGGCTTCAACTGGCAGACGCTGCCCGCTACGCCGATGAGTGTGGATTTGTGGCAAAGCCTGCCTGGAGGTGCGGCGCCGACACCCATTATTGAACAGCCGGTAGTCGAGCCGGTTATCGAACCAAAAATAGAGCCTAAAGTCGAGCCTAAGGTCGAGCCTAAGGTCGAGCCTAAAGTGGTGGAGCCGCCGAAGCCAGAGATTGCGTTATCGGATAAATCCAGACCTAAACCTAAACCGGTCGAAACAAAGCCCGAAAAGCCTGTGGCAACTGCCAGTGTCACGAATGGTGTCGTGAATGGTGCCGCCAAGGCTGTCGCAAATGTTTCTACTGAGAATTCCAGCATGGCGCGCGAAGCTGCCGAGAAAGCAGCGGCGACAGGTCGTATGCTGGATGAATACCGGGCCAAAATCAGCGCAAAAATTCATCGTAATATCGTGATGCCGCCCGAGGTGGCCGATGATGCGCGCGCCGAGTTTCTGGTCACGCTGCTGCCCGGAGGCTCTGTGTTAAGTGCGAGATTGACCCGTTCCAGTGGTAATGCGGCCTATGATAATGCGGTGGAACGGGCAATTTTGAAATCACAGCCGTTACCCTTGCCGGCGGAGGTGGCGCTATTCAATAAATTCAGAGAATTGGCATTGGTTTTCAAACCGGTTGAATAAGGAGAGGTTATGCATTTGCGACTATTGAAGTATCTGTTCGGCTTGTTATTTTGGATGCAGGCATCTGGTGCCTGTGCTGCATTGAGCATCGAAATCATCGGTGCTGGCGAGCATCAAATTCCGATTGCACTCGTGCCACTGGGAGGCGATGACAAGCTTTCGCTAGCGATCAACGACGTGCTGACAGGTGATTTGCAGCGCAGCGGGTTATTCAGGATGATTGATCCTACCGGTAAAATGCCCCATGAACCAAGCGAAATAAGTTACCCTGACTGGAAAATTCGCGGTGTAGAAGCACTGGTAATAGGTACGGTGGCGGTGCTGCCCAATGGTCGTATCGAGGCACGCTTTCGTCTGCTGGATGTGGTCAAACAGACTGAGTTGGTAGGGCAAGCAGTTTCGGTAAGCGAAGCTCAAGTGCGCGCCCTCGGGCATCGTATTGCAGATTTGATTTTCGAAAAGATGACCGGCGACAAGGGGGTTTTCAGCACGCGTATTGCCTATGTGAACCGTACCGGGCAAAACTACCGGTTGATAGTCGCAGACAGCGATGGCTATAACGAGCAGACAGTGTTGGTGCGAAATGAGACAATCATGTCTCCCTCCTGGTCGCCTGATGGCAGTCACCTGGCTTATGTCAGCTTCGAGAATGGGCATGCTGCCGTTTATGTGCAATCCCTGTATACCCATCAGCGTGCCCTGGTGGCAGATTTTCGGGGCAGCAATAGTGCACCTGCCTGGGCTCCTGATGGTAAGCAATTGGCCATAGTGCTGTCGCGTGACGGCAGTTCGCAAATTCATTTGATCCGCCCGGATGGCAGTAATTTAAGGCGCATTGTATTTAGCGGCGGGATCGATACTGAACCCAATTTTTCTCCAGACGGGCAATATTTGCTGTTTACTTCGGATCGTGGCGGCAGTGCACAGATTTATCGAGTGCCTGTTGATGGAGGGGTCGTTGAGCGTTTGACCTTTGGCGAGGGTAGTAATTTTTCACCACGCTACAGTCCCGATGGCAAGAGTTTTGTGTATGCGCATCGCAGTGAAGGTAAGTTTTATGTAGCCTCTCAGGATTTTCAAACCGGTCAAATGACACTGGTTACTGAAGGTGGTTGGGAGAAGAAGCCAAGTTTTGCACCGAATGGTAAACTCATCCTGTTTGCCAGTGAAGCGCGCGGACGTGGTATATTAGCGACTGTTTCAAGCGATGGTCGGGTAAAGCAACACATGTTTACGCAAAATGGCGATGCACGTGAACCCGTTTGGGGCCCGTATCCTTAAATAAACCTATATTTTAGAGGAATAATATGAAAAAAATTTTGATTAGCATTGTTTTGATTACTCTGCTCGCAGCCTGCGCCAGTGAAAAGCCGAAAGAAGTCGTGCCTGAACCGGTTATTTTACCCAAGGTTACACCCGTCGTGGTAGTACCGACACCCGAGCCTAAGCCCATACCAGCGCCGGTGGCCAAGGTTGAAGTCGATCCGCTTAATGATCCTTCAAGTATCCTGGGCAAGCGCAGCGTGTATTATCCATTTGATGTCGCTGCGGTACAGGATGCAGACAAGCCTGTTTTGCAGGCACATGGTCAATATTTGAGCACCCATGCCAATCGCAAAGTGCGTTTGGAAGGTAATTGTGATGAACGCGGCAGCACCGAATATAACCTGGGTCTGGGTCAGCGCCGTGCCGATGGCGTGAAAGAAATACTCAAGCTGAGTGGTGCGAATGATAGCCAGCTGGAAAGTGTCAGCCTTGGCGAAGAAAAGCAAGTCGCTGCCGGGCACGACGAAGCTTCCTGGTCGCAAAATCGCCGCACTGATTTGATTTACGCTAAATAATCATGTTACAACGCGCCCTCCTTTTTCTGGTTTTATGTTTTGCCGCTCCCGCGTTTGCGGGGTTGTTTTCGGACGATGATGCGCGCAGAGAGATCCAGTTGCTCGATGGGCGCGTGAAAGCGCTTGAAGCGTATCTCATCAAGCTGGACGAAAATGATGCCAGACTTGAAGAAACTACCAAGCAGCAAACCAGGTCTTTGCTTGATTTGCTGGGGCAGCTAGAAGCAATGAACACTGAAATCCGCAAGCTGCGCGGTCAAAATGAAGAGCTTCAACACGGTTTGCAAAGTGCAGAGAAGCGTGAAAAAGATTTTTATGTGGATCTGGATACGCGACTGCGTCGTTTTGAACCCACCGAAAATAGCGCTCAATCCGCAGTGGCTACGCAACCTGAAGCAGCGACACAGCAGAATCCTGATGATCCTGTGCCCGAGAATCGCACCTATGAGGCTGCTTATGGATTGTACAAAGGTGGAAGTCTCGAAAATGCAGCTCTGGCATTTCAAGGATTTATCAAGAAATTCCCTGAGTCGGTGCATGTACCCAATGCAAATTACCTGCTAGGAAATGCACAATTCACCATGAAGGACTACAAGAGTGCACTCACTACTTACCAGGACTTGCTCAAGAATTTTCCTGGCACGCCAAAAGCGGCCGATGTATTGTATAACCTGGCCGGTTGTCAGCAGGAGTTAAAGCTGGCTGCAGCAGCGCAAAAAACGCTCAAACAGCTGATCGCCAAATATCCTGCCAGCGAAGCGGCCGAAAAAGCAAAAATACTTATTTCCAAGTAACTATGTCGCAGGATAAACCCGACGCGCAATTGCGCATCAGCGAAATATTTTTTTCCCTGCAAGGAGAGACGAGTCGCGTCGGCGTGCCTACCGTGTTTATCCGCCTGACCGGATGCCCGTTGCGCTGCACTTATTGTGATACTGCCTATGCTTTTACGGGCGGCAAGAGTATGCGCATCAGCGAAATTCTGCGTCAGGTTGCAGAATATGTTCCCCGTTATGTGACCGTGACCGGGGGAGAGCCGCTAGCACAAAAAGATTGTCTGTTGTTATTGCAAAAGTTATGCGAAACGGGCTATCAGGTATCCCTGGAAACCAGTGGTGCCTTGGACATCAATCTGGTAGATCCGCGCGTGATGCGGGTCGTCGATATCAAGACGCCAGCCTCTGGCGTGGTGGAGAGCAATCGCTGGGAAAACCTGCCCCTGCTGAACGTACATGACGAGTTGAAATTCGTGCTCTGCGATGAAGATGATTACCAATGGGCATCAAAAATCCTGCACCAATATCAGCTGGCCGAAAAATGCGAAGTCTTGTTTTCACCCGCGCACGGAACGCTGAATCCAACCCGTTTGGCAGAATGGATCTTGCGTGACCGTTTGCCGGTCAGAATGCAATTACAACTACATAAACTGCTTTGGGATAACGCTCAGGGTCATTGATGATGAATAATGCAGTAGTGCTCTTGTCGGGCGGACTTGACTCCGCCACTGTACTGGCCATAGCACGCGCACAAGGCTACGCCTGCTACACGCTGAGCGTGGACTATGGGCAGCGTCATCGAGCCGAACTGGAAGCTGCACGACGTGTTGCAGTTATGCTGGGCGCGCATGAACATCGCGTGATTAATATAGACCTCACTGGCTTCGGCGGCTCCGCCCTCACCGATAGCAGCATTGCTGTGCCACAACAAGTGTCTGAAGGTATTCCGTTGACCTATGTACCGGCGCGTAACACCATCATGCTTTCCTTGGCTTTGGCCTGGGCCGAAGTCTCTCAGGCACAGCACATTTTTATAGGCGTGAACGCCGTCGATTACTCAGGCTATCCTGATTGTCGCCCCGCCTATATCGAAGCTTTTGAACGTATGGCGAATCTAGCCACCCGAGCCGCCGTAGAAGGTGCGCCGCTGACCATTCATGCGCCCTTGCTGAATCTATCCAAAGCCGAAATTATCCAGCAGGGTAAGGTACTTGGGGTAGATTACGGACAAACTGTTTCCTGTTATCAGGCAGATGAAACGGGTCGTGCCTGTGGCTTATGTGATTCCTGTCGCCTGCGCCGAGCAGGGTTTATTGCCGCCGGAGTTGTTGATCCGACTGCGTATTATCTGCCAGGTTGATAAATCCTTGATAAAAGCAGCGTTTCTCATTGACAGAGCTGCCCATATCCGTATAATGCGCGCTCGTTGCAATGGGTCGTTAGCTCAGCCGGTAGAGCAGCGGACTTTTAATCCGTTGGTCGGCAGTTCGAATCTGCCACGACCTACCAACAAAATCAATCACTTAGGCCGCTTCAAAGAGTGGCTTTTTTGTTGTCTTGGATGCGTTGTAACCATATTGTAACCACGTTTTTTCAACGCGAATCAATAATCAGGGTATTTTTGTCAGCAGTGATTTATTTATTGTGACAAGTAACGGTAAATGCATGGCTGAATATTTTTCTCGGTAATCCGCCATCGGTGGTTTAGTACATGTTGCCCAGGTGCAGGACTCGCCAGATATGGATAGTCCGATGGCAGTCTCGGGTATTTCGTCATCGGCTGATGAAATTCATTTCCGTTACTTGTCACGCAAAAAAACCGCCAAGCTATACTAGCGCCAGCGGCTTGAAGGTGTGGCATAGCGATATGCTACACATGCCTGATACCTGCCTGATACCTGCCTAATACCTTCCTTACCCCCTCATACCTAATACAAGCCCATTACTACTAGAGCCGCCACAAGCCGCAAGACTGCATTGACGGCTTCAGGCATAGTGCAGCATCAAATTAAGCTATGAGTTCGCCCTATAGGGCTTAAAACCAGCCCATTTAGATGCCTGATTGAATGTGCGCAGGTCTGCCCCATTTCCGTTCCATCTGCTCAGTCAATACAGCAATTTCACTGGCGCTTAGCATCTTGCACTTGTCCAGGTATACGCGGTAATCGGCGTACTCTTCCATATCGGAAATGTCGGCATCGTTCATATCAGTACAATCCAGCTCAGTCGCCGGGCAAGCAATTCAGGATCGGCAATGAAACGCTGCGACATAGGCAGGCCGGTGAATGCGGTAAATGTTGTGGTCGTGTTAAAATCTTGAGTAGCCATGATTCATATCCTAGTTATATTTGAGTGGTCAGGCAGTAACGGTGTTTACGCACCCTAACTGCCGCTTTACTTGCGCTGTGCAAGAGTAAAGGATTACACACTAAATGGCCTTAGCATGGATAAAATAACTTATATAATCAAGTAGTTGGTATATATTCAGAGTGCCAGCCCAGCCAGTCCGCCCCCCAGTATGGACAATCCAAGCCTGACCGGGTGTAGGTGTTTACCTATCGCGTACAATGCACGGGCTATTTTTTACCCCTTTACACTTTCAAGCCATTCCTAAAAATTTCCCTGCTATTTTTGGCATCCTTCATTTCAGTCCCAAAGTAGTTGACACTTTCGATGACAAAAAAGGGTGACTAGATGACTCGACGCTCTTCGGAGCTAAAGACTACCAATGCCCCCCTTTGAAAAA
>CAIRBC010000579.1 GCA_903876685.1 uncultured Nitrosomonadales bacterium
AAGGGTGGTAGAAGATCTCCTAGGCTCATGAGTCTTACCGTAGGGTGCGCTTGCGCACCATTTGAGATACATCATAAATTCTGGTGCGCAAGCGCACCCTACGAAACCCATTTTTCAAAGGGGGGCATTGGTAGTCTTTAGCTCCGAAGAGCGTCGAGTCATCTAGTCACCCATTTTTTGTCATCGGAAGTGTCAACTACTTTGGGACTGAAATGAAGGATGCCGATAATTTTTGCCTGTTTCATTGGGTAAACCGAATATTTACCCTACTTTTCATCACCCCATTAATTAATCAACCCTTGAACCTGGCAAAGGCAGCCGCCATCGCACCGCCGGGTGCGGGTTGCACTTTCTGCACGGGAGTCGGGCGAGCACGATCCCGCGGTGTGGCCGCCTTGCCTGCATGATCGGCGGCGGTGTCACTCAAGCGCATGCTCAAGGCAATACGGCGACGCTTTTCGTCCACTTCGAGCACCTTCACCTTGACCACCTGCCCCGCCTTGACCACGCTATGCGGATCCTTGACGAAGCTGCCGGACAACGCAGAAATATGTACCAGACCGTCCTGATGCACGCCGATATCGACAAAGGCACCGAAGGCCGCGACATTAGTGACCACGCCTTCAAGAATCATGTCCGGCTTGAGATCCTTGAGTTCCTCGATGCCTTCCTTAAAGGTGGCCGAACTGAACTCAGGGCGCGGATCGCGTCCCGGCTTTTCCAGTTCCAGCAAGATATCGCTGATGGTGGGCACGCCAAATTTCTCATCCGCATATTTTGCCGGATTCAGCGCTTTTAAAAGCTTGCTGTCGCCAATCACTTCCTTGATGCCCTTATTCAGATCGGCCAGTATTTTCTTGACCAGCGGATAAGATTCCGGATGTACCGCCGAAGCGTCGAGCGGGTTATTCCCACCCATGATGCGCAAAAATCCGGCTGCCAGCACAAAGGTTTTTTCTCCGAGACGCGGCACCTCCTTCAATGCTGCACGCGAGCGATACATGCCATGCGTGTCGCGATAACTGACGATGCTTTGCGCAACGCTTGCCGACAGGCCGGAAACCCTTGCCAGCAAAGGCGCAGAAGCAGTGTTGACATCCACACCCACCGCGTTCACACAGTCTTCCACTACCGCATCCAGCATGCGTGCCAGCTGAAATTGCCCGACATCGTGCTGATATTGCCCTACCCCGATAGATTTTGGGTCAATTTTAACCAGTTCCGCCAGCGGATCCTGCAAACGACGCGCGATGGAAACCGCCCCTCTGAGCGTCACATCCATGCCTGGCAGTTCCTTTGAAGCAAATTCAGAGGCAGAATAGACCGAAGCACCGGCTTCAGAAACCACGACACGGGTAAGTTTCAGCTCAGGGCGCAGACGAATCAAATCCAACGCCAACTTGTCGGTTTCACGAGAAGCAGTGCCGTTGCCGATGGAAATCAGCGACACCTGATGCTTTTCAGCCAGCTTTGCCAACGTATGTAACGAGCCATCCCAGTCATTTCTAGGTTGATGCGGATAAATCACGGCGGTGTCGAGCACACGTCCGGTGGCATCCACCACTGCAACCTTGACCCCGGTACGCAACCCCGGATCCAGTCCCAGGGTGGCGCGGGGACCTGCCGGTGCGGCAAGCAGCAAATCTTTCAAATTGCGCGCAAAAACCTTGATCGCCTCGGTCTCGGCACGTTCGCGCAATGCCCCCATCAACTCGCTTTCCAAATGCATGAAACTCTTTACCCGCCAGGTCCAGCGCACCACATCATTTAGCCATTTATCCGCAGGACGATTCAGTTGCTGGATATTATAGCGGCGAGCTATGCGTGCCTCGCATAGATTCAGCGGTGCGTCCCAGGCAGGTTTTTCAGTTTCGCTGTCCAGTCGCAGCGTTATGTTAAGCATTTCCTCGCGGCGACCGCGAAACAGTGCCAGCGCACGATGCGAAGGAATGGCATTGAGTGCTTCCTGATAGTCGAAGTAATCCGAAAATTTCGCCGCAGCCTCCTGCTTGCCTTCGACCACCTGCGCTTCCACCACGCCATGCGCTTGCAGATAAACACGCAGTTCCTGCAGCAATTCGGCATCTTCAGCGAAGCGATCCATCAGTATATAGCGTGCGCCTTCCAGTGCCGCTTTGATGTCAGCTACCCCCGGGTTCTCACCCTGTTCGGAACTAAAAGGTGGTTTCAGATATTTTTCCGCTTCGGTTTCAGGTTTAAGCATCGGGTCAGCCAGCAGCGCGTCGGCCAGCGGCAATAATCCTGCTTCCAGTGCGATCTGCGAGCGGGTACGACGTTTCGGCTTGTACGGTAAATACAGATCTTCCAGCCGGGTCTTGTCTTCGGCATGGGTGAGCGCATCCAGTAACTCAGGCGTCATTTTATTCTGTTCGTTGATCGATGCGATGATTGCGCTGCGCCGCTCCTCCAGTTCGCGCAAATAGCCCAGGCGCTCCTCGAGCAAGCGCAATTGGACATCATCCAGTTCTCCGGTGACTTCTTTGCGATAGCGTGCGATGAAAGGGACGGTAGCTCCCTCGTCCAGCAGGGTTATGGCTGCACTCACTTGTGCGGGTTTAGCGGAAATTTCGGTGGCGAGACGTTGTTCAATAGATGGCAGCATGAGGATTTTATCGTGAATAGTTGAAATGGCAGCATCGCCCGGATGAAAACTCTCCAGGCAATAGAGTTGTAAAAACAAAATTTTTCAGAGCTGATTACCTATCTGAACTGGGATACGTTTCGCCCCGAAAGGTTTACTGAACTTTTCGAAATGACCGGCAATTTTGTGATGGCAGTTGACGCAATGACCTTCAGAGCCAAGTTGATACTGGTTGATTTGATACCAATCGCGCACGATCAGCGACTTGCCACAAGCGGGGCAAAAGGTGGTATCTCCAGTGCTGTTATGCACGTTACCGGTATATACATACGACAGACCCGCAGCCATGGCAATGTCGCGCGCCTGTATCAGGGTCGTCAGGGGCGTGGCAGCTACCTCGGTCAGCTTGTAAGCGGGGTGAAATGCGCTGAAATGCACGGGCACCTCGCGCCCCAGCTCCCTGACGATCCATTCACTCATCGCGCCTAACTCCTCAGGAGAATCGTTGTAACCCGGGATCAGCAAAGTGGTCAATTCCACCCAGACCTGCGTTTCCTGGCGCAGATAAATCAGGGTATCCAGTATCGGCTGCAGATGTGCACCACAGAGTTTCAGATAGAATTCGTCGCTAAAGGCCTTGAGATCGACATTGGCTGCATCCATTTTAGCGAAAAAATCGCGGCGCGGCTGTGCATGAATATAGCCCGCCGTGACGGCCACGGTCTTGATGCCGCGCTCATGACAGGCATCGGCGGTATCCATCGCATATTCTGCAAAAATGATCGGGTCGTTATAGGTAAAGGCGACACTCTTGCAGCCCTGTGCGGCTGCGGTTGCTGCGATCGCAACCGGACTAGCCTGTGCCGCGAGTTTATCACTGTTACGTGATTTTGAAATATCCCAGTTCTGGCAGAATTTACACACCAGGTTACAGCCCGCCGTTCCGAAAGACAGGATGCTGCTCCCCGGGTAAAAATGGTTCAGCGGTTTTTTTTCGATCGGGTCGATACAAAAACCCGATGAACGACCGTAAGTCGTGAGCACCAGCGTATCCCCGACCCGGCCTCGCACAAAACAGGCGCCGCGTTGCCCCTCCTGAAGTTTGCAGTCCCTCGGACACAGGTCGCACTGAATACGTCCATCATCAATAGCATGCCAGTATTTAGCCGGATAGTGTTGATCTACACTGATCAATTCGTCCATGTTACTCCTTATGGTTTTTTTCGCTCCATTTGGCTACCGTGTAGCGCGACAACTTTACCCCTTCAGCCCAGAAATTTTCGGGCAGCCCTGCCTTCTGCCTGAGATGACCCAGAAACTGTCGTGGCTGCGGTAAGCTTTCCCAGACCTGTGGCAAGAAAGTGCTGCGATAATTTCCATACTCGAACACCAGTCCGTCCACATTGGGGCGCATTTGCGCCAGCGCATCGGCTTCATCCCTGAAAGTCATCGGCACTAGCGGAGAAAGCAATGACACCTCCACCGTCGTGACAGGGAGTTCCGCAGCACGCAAGGGCGGAAATCGCGGGTCGCGCAAGGCAGCATTAACCGCATTGCGCTTGAGATCCAAGAGTAATGGCTGATACGCTTGCAGCGAACCGATACAACCGCGCAACTGCCCATTTTGCGTGAGAGTGACGAAACATGCGCCTGGCTGCGCCAGCCAAGGGGCAGTTTCCTCTGCGCTCAAGGGCACATTCAACGCACTTGAAATCTCGGCGCGCGCAATCGGCAGTAATATTTTTCCTTGTTCTGTCTGCATGTTCAGGTCTTTTCTGTAAAGGCGAAAGACGCATAACCGACCACCCGGTCGCGAGAACCAGCCGTATCCCCGGAATTTCGCAGATCGAGTAATTGGGGGGTGAGCTGGTGCTGGCGTGCCGCAAGTAACAACCCGTTTATCGGCGTGCCACCGCAAGCCTGTTCGTGATGAATCGGTTGACGCATCTTCAGGATGCTATCCACGGTATCGTTATCCCTGCGCTGCGCGTCAGCATAAGGTAGAAAATGAGAAAGATCAGAGCTGATTACGATCAGTGTTTCTTCGCCGCCCCACAATATTTCCAGCACTTCATGAACTTCTTCTGCCGTTGCCATACCGACCGCCAGCGGCACCAGAGTAAAATCCGGCAGCACGCTTTGCAGGAAAGGCAACTGGACTTCCAGCGAATGTTCAAGCGCATGCGCCTCACTGCTGATAGTCACTTGTGGCAAATGACTAATGCTCAGTTCAGCCTGCCTATCCAGTTTTATCTGACCCAGCGGCGAATCGAAGGTATCCACTCCGGGTAGAGCCAGGCCGCGCACGGCTACCCGGTGTGTCGGACCCAGCAACACCACGCGGTGTATCTGTTGAGCACAGGATTTCAGGGTGGCATAGGCAGAAGCCGCGATTGCGCCGGAATAGATGTAACCCGCGTGCGGGACGATCAACGCTTTCGGGCTAAGATTCTGTGGCGTTGCAGCCGCCAGCAATTGGCGCACATTGTGAGCCAGTTGCTGTGAGTCTACGGGATAAAACAAGCCTGCAACAGCAGGTGCGCGGGTGACAGACATGACCCTCTCCATTCAAGCAAAACGCAATAATATGATGGTATGCGATGCAGAATCAAGCAATGCAAACTTTTATTTTAAAAATTGTCACTCGGAAAGGCGACTTAACGCTTCGAATCCCGGCAAATGCGCACCACTTTGGATCATGATGCACCGTAATGGCGCACTTGCGCGTTATAATAACCAATAAACACTATATTAATCAACACAATAAATTGGCATATTATTTGCTAATACGTTTTTCTATTGACTATCATTCGTGGAGATTTACTTTGGAAAATTTGGTGAACCTGAAAACCGGCAGCGACGCGCTCTTCATTTTGCTGGGCGCAGTGATGGTGCTGGCGATGCATGCGGGCTTTGCTTTTCTGGAATTGGGAACCGTGCGCAAAAAAAATCAGGTCAATGCACTGGTCAAGATCCTCACCGACTTTGCCGTTTCCACGCTGGCATACTTTTTCATTGGTTACTTCATTGCCTACGGCGTGCATTTCCTGGCTGGCGCGGAACAATTGGCGCAGAAAAATGGTTACGAACTGGTGAAATTTTTCTTTTTGCTCACTTTTGCGGCAGCCATACCTGCGATCGTTTCAGGGGGCATCGCCGAACGTGCCCGTTTCAATCCGCAACTGGTGGCCACCTTCATGCTGGTGGGCTTTATCTATCCTATTTTCGAAGGCATCGCCTGGAATAATCGTCTGGGGGTACAGGAATGGCTGACTGCAACCTTTGGCTCACCCTTCCACGATTTTGCAGGCTCGGTGGTCGTGCATGCGGTAGGTGGTTGGATCGGTCTGGCAGCGGTGCTGTTACTCGGTGCGCGACGTGGACGTTACAGCAAGGACGGAAGAATCTCTGCTCACCCCCCTTCCAGCATTCCCTTTCTCGCACTCGGTGCGTGGATACTCACGGTAGGCTGGTTCGGCTTTAATGTCATGTCTGCTCAGGAAATTAGCAAAATTAGCGGCCTGGTGGCGGTCAATTCGCTAATGGCGATGGTCGGTGGCACGCTAGTAGCCCTTTGGGCAGGCAAGAACGACCCGGGTTTCCTGCATAACGGCCCACTGGCAGGATTAGTGGCGGTTTGCGCCGGTTCAGACCTGATGCACCCGATTGGTGCACTGCTGACCGGGGGCGTGGCAGGAGGATTGTTCGTGGTCATGTTTACCCTGACACAGAACCGCTGGAAGATCGACGACGTACTAGGCGTATGGCCACTACACGGTTTATGCGGCGCCTGGGGCGGTATCGCAGCCGGTATTTTCGGTGCAAAGGCGCTAGGGGGCATGGGCGGAGTCAGCTTCATGGGGCAATTACTCGGCACCTTGCTAGGCATTGCGATCGCCTTTGCTGGCGGTTATGCGGTATATGGTGTACTGAAAAAATTGATCGGTATCCGTCTGGATGCTGAAGAAGAATTTAACGGGGCAGATATCACCGTACACAAAATTTCTGCTACACCGGAAAGAGAATCCGGATGGTAAGGCATTTAATGCACAACAACTTACACAAAAACAATTGTAAATATTCGGCTAACCCATTCAAGCCAAGAAAAAGCCAAAAAATTATCTGAAGATTGATAACGATACGATCACGCAACATGTTTCTAAAAACATAGCCTTGAGTGTAGGGTGCGCTCACGGTAAATTTGTTCTAATACCCTCGCCCGCTTGCGGGAGAGGGGCGGGGGAGAGGGAGCGAACTTTAACTCCTAATTTTTTCAT
>CAIRBC010000580.1 GCA_903876685.1 uncultured Nitrosomonadales bacterium
CGCCAGAGCGGGAGATCGAAATCAAAAAAATTTAAATCAATGGAGTCTGACCCTATTGACACTTACAAATTAAGATTGATTAAGTTTGATGCAATCCATATACTTGTACAGGTTAAATGACAAGTGAGGTATGAAAAATGAAAGTTGTGACTTATTCCCATGCGCGCAATTCGCTGAAAGCCGTTCTTGATGCCGTGGTGCAGGATGCGGATGTGACCATTATCAGCAGGCGCGATGCTGAAGGCGATGCCGTGGTCATGTCGCTGGACAGTTATAACAGCATCATGGAAACGCTGTACTTGACTAGTAACCCGGCGAATGCAGCGCACCTTGCCCGTTCAATTCAGCAGCTACGAGACGGCAAGGCACAAGTTCGTGAACTGTTGCCCGACTGATGGCGCGCTTAATTATCTTTACGCCGGGGGCTTGGGTAGATTACCTGTACTGGCAGGATCAGGACAAAAAAAAACCCTGAAGCGCATCAATAAGCTTGTTAGTGATGCGGCGCGAAATCCATTTGAAGGAATAGGAAAGCCGGAGGCATTGAGTGGCGATTTATCCGGCTTTTGGTCAAGGCGAATTGATGAGGCTAACCGACTGGTATATCGCGCAACAGATACCGGGCTGGAGATCGTTGCTTGTCGCTTTCACTATGACAGCTAAATAACCGAATTGCTGCTCCTAGCCCGACGGGCGAAAACACAGATACCCTTGCTGTGCTGGTGCGGCTTCTATTTCAAAGGAGATCGTGCAAAGGGGACGAGATTAATAGCATCAATGTGGTCAGACTCGATTGATTTTTGTCAATTCCGATGTTTTAGTGCCCCCACTCCATTAACTTGAAGGTCAGCCCGTGGCACGCTTACCCAGACTAATCGTCCCCGGTCAGCCGCAACATTTCATTGTGCGGGGAAACAACCGTAGCGAAATTTTCTGTGCAGAGGCAGATTACCGTTTCTACCTCGAAAAATTGCAGCAAGACTGCGATAATCACGCCTGCGGGGTCACAGGGGTCAGTCAGGTCTTGACAATACAGTTTATTCTCCATAGCATCACTGCATGGCTCGTCCTCTACGTATCGAATATCCCGGTGCGTTCTATCATGTCACTTGCTGTGGCAAAGCACGCGAGGCTATTTATTGAGACGACGATGACAGAACTGCATTTCTGACTGTTCTTTGCGAAGCATGGAGTTGAGCCGCTATATCGTACTCAATCTCATTCGGGCGGGAATGTTAGATGACGTTTCGCTTTATAAATGGAGTAGTTTTCGTGCCATGGCTGAGCTGGGAATCGCACCTGACTGTTTATCCGTAACCTGGATACTCGGTCGGTTTGGCGACATTTTTATTCTTGTGACCCCGGCCTTTGTTCTTGCCATGGTGATGAGATACTCGCATCTTGCACCTGACTATATTGCCGGGTTTGCAGAGAATTCGGCACGATCTGGAGCTTGCGGGGTACAAAATGGGGTACAGCCTATTTTAAAGATTGTACGGTAGCAAAGAAAAAGCCAGTTAATCTATTCAATTAACTGGCTTTTATTTGGGGTGGCTGATGGGACTCGAACCCACGACAACCGGAATCACAATCCGGGACTCTACCAACTGAGCTACAGCCACCATTGAACTTTAATTATTATACAATATGTCCGATACAACATGCCCGACACTGGCGTGCCCGACAGGAATCGAACCTGTAACCCCCAGCTTAGAAGGCTGGTGCTCTATCCGGTTGAGCTACGGGCACAATTCTTTTCAAGACGACTTAATTTGCTGCTTGAACCTGGTCGGGGTGGAGAGATTCGAACTCCCGACATCCTGCTCCCAAAGCAGGCGCGCTACCAGGCTACGCTACACCCCGAAGGCTGCGCATTATACAGACACAGTCTTATAATGCAATTTAGTTTTGATATTTTTTTAATTGTGGCGAGGCCAGCATCAAATAGTAACCCATTGACCACAAGGTAAGCAGTGCAGCCAGGTACAGTAACAAGGAACCCAACAACTGGCAATCGATGCCCAGCAGGTATTCATGGTACAAGAGCAATATAATCGAAATCATCTGAAAAGTGGTTTTGACTTTACCCAGCATGGAAACGGCAACACTCCGGCTCTCGCCTACCTTGGCCATCCACTCGCGCAACGCTGAAATGGTGATTTCGCGCCCGATGATGATGAATGCAAGAATTGCGTCGGCACGACCCAGCTTCACCAGCACGATCAGTGCGGCTGCCACCATCAACTTGTCCGCCACAGGGTCAAGAAACGCACCGAAGGCGGAAGACTGGTTCAATTTGCGTGCCAGGTAGCCATCCAGCCAGTCCGTGACCGCAGCCAGCAGGAACACACCCGTACTGAGCAAGTTTTTCAGATGCGGCGATAGCGTGTCATCAGACAAATAAAAAGCCGTGACAAATACCGGGATCAGCAGGATTCTTAGCCAGGTAAGCAAATTTGGAATAGTAGTAGGCATGATATGACTTTTCGGAAGTGCCCTAGTGTAGCTGCTGATAAATCTTTACCGCAACAAAAAATTGATAAATTTTTAATGGAGTTGCTGATAAATCTTTTCAGCCAGTGCTTTACTGATCCCATCTACCTGACTGAGCTGTTCGATGCTGGCTTGCGCCACTTCACGCAAGCCGCCAAAATGTGTCAGTAAACTACGGCGGCGTTTTTCCCCTATACCACTAATTTGTTCCAGGCTGGAGGTGGTGCGCGCCTTGCCGCGCTTGGCGCGATGTCCGGTAATCGCGAAACGATGTGCCTCGTCACGAATTTGCTGGATCAGATGCAATGCCGGATCATCGCTGTTAAGTTGCACGGCGGCACCATCCGGGAAAATCAGTTGCTCCAGACCGGCTTTACGCTCAACCCCCTTCGCCACGCCGATCAGCATAAGATCATTCAAGCCCAGTTCATGCATCACCTCCAGCGCCGTATGCAACTGCCCCAATCCCCCGTCGATCAAGATCAGATCGGGTCGCACACCCTCCCCTGCCGCCAACTTCTGGTAACGGCGCGTCAGCGCCTGACGCATCGCTGCATAGTCGTCTCCCGGGGTGATGCCGCTATTTTCTGTCTCACTCAACACAGCGATGTTATAGCGGCGATATTGGCTATTACGCATATCCAGGTTTTCATACACCACACAGGATGCCTGTGTCGCTTCGCCCATGGTGTGGCTAATGTCAAAGCATTCGATGCGCTGCAAGTCCGGCATAGCCAACAGATCACGCAACCGATCCAGTCTCAGCCGCTGCCCGCCCTGCTGTGCCTTACGCTGCTGCAAGGCTAACAAAGCGTTACGCTGAGACATTTCCAGCCATTGCTTACGCTCTCCTGCCGCCTTGCTGATTTTCACGGTATGCCCGGCTTGCTCGCTCAATAATTGTGCCAGCATCGAGTCTTCGAATTCGGCTTCCAGCACCAGCAAGGGCGGTACACTCTTACTAAAATAATGTTGTGCGATGAAGGCCTGCAATACTTCATTGAGCGGAAAGTTTTCTGCATGTTCAGGAAAAAAACTCTTGTCTCCCAGATGCCGCCCGCCGCGCACCATCACCAGGTTGACGCAGACCAGCTCATCCAGTTGCGCCAAGCCGATAATGTCTGCATCCGTCGCACTTCCGGTGGATTCTACAAACTGCTTCTGCTGGACGGTATGCAAGGCGCGCAACTGGTCACGCAAGGCCGCTGCCTGCTCGTAATATTGCGCATCGGAGGCTGACTCCATCGCGGCACGCAAACGCTGCTCAACTTCCTGATGACGACCCTGCAACAACAGCACTGCATTGCTGATGTCGGTCTGATAATCCTTTGCTGAAATCAGTTGCACGCAGGGTGCGGTACAGCGGTTAATCTGGTGTAACAGACAGGGACGGGTGCGATTCCTGAAGACACTATCTTCGCAGGTGCGGATGCGAAAAATTTTCTGCAATAACTGCATGCTTTCCTTGGCCGCATATGAATTCGGATAGGGGCCGAAGTATTGATGTTTCCGGTCGGTAGCTCCGCGATAATAGGTCAAACGCGGATAGGTTTCGCCGGTCAGCACGATATACGGGTAGGATTTATCGTCCCTGAACAGAATGTTATAGCGCGGCTTCAGCGATTTAATCAGATTATTTTCCAGCAGCAGCGCCTCAGCCTCGGAACGGGTGACGGTTGTTTCGATACGTGCGATATGCGACACCATCAAACGGATGCGCGGCGAAATAGCCGTCTTCTGAAAATAAGACGAGACGCGTTTCTTCAGTTGCAGCGCCTTGCCGACATACAATAGCTCGTTACTATCGTCAAAAAAACGGTACACGCCTGGCAGCAAGGGCAGGCTGGCAAGTATCGGTTGAGGGTCAAAGGGGTTCAAAATTCAGGCCACAAAAATATCAATCGACTAGGAGCGGAGATAGTCTGCGATGTTAGCGATCACCGCCTCAAACATCTCTACGGTGAGACGCCTGGTCTGCGTGTTGTAGCGACTGCAATGGTAGCTGTCAAATAACACCCTTCCGGAAGGCAGAATATGACGCGCCGCATGCGCAAACTTGACACTGCCCTGCTTCAATTGCAACGCCTGCAACAGCGCATTGTGTGCGACCGTGCCCAATGCCAAAACCGCAGCGTCCTGCGGCAACAGCGCCAGTTCCTCCACCAGATAGCGGTTACAGGCACGAATCTCGGACGGCTCCGGCTTATTTTGCGGTGGCAGGCAACGCACCGCATTGGTAATCCGGCAGCCTTTAAGTGTCAAGTCTGGATTGGCCTTTCCGGCCTGAGCCAGCGGTTCAGGGCTGCTGGCAAAAGCGTATTTATGTAAGGAGCCATACAACAGGTTGCCCGCAAAATCACCCGTGAACGGTCGTCCGGTGCGATTGGCACCATGCATTCCTGGTGCCAGACCCACGATCAAAAACCGGCTGCCCGCTGCGCCAAAGGAACTCACCGGCAAACCATGATAAGCAGGATACTCACTGCGTACCTGAGCGAGAAAGCCAGCCAGACGCGGACAGAGGCGGCATTCGGTGGAGAAACTCATGACCTGGCAATAACCATATAGCCGATCAGTAGCACAAGGCCTAGCGCAATCGCCATAACATAAGGCCATTTAGAGGATTTCTCGGCATAGGGATCAAACAGGGAACGGATAGCCCCCTCGGGCAAACCGGCCAGCGCGGTCAAAGAGCCGCCAAAAGGAATGTTAATGTATACCCGCGCATTGATCGCCCAACCGTTCGCATCCAGTAACGGCGCCAGATGACGGCGTTTCAGTTTGAACCACGCCAATGCGAGGGAAGGCCCTGAAATCAGCAGCATCAGGCCGAAAATCGCCAGTGGTATCTGCCAGAATTTGAGGCCAAGCAAACCGGTGACGATCGAGGCCAGCACCCCGCCGATTGCACCGATTGCCAGGCCGATCGCTGCAAAAATACCGGCGAATTTGCCTACGTCAAAAGCAGGCTTCGCCCCCTTGGGAGGCGAAGCTACCGCCTTGCTGCTATCCACCACCGTCTTGAGCATCTGGGATTCCACGTTACTGGCTTTCGAGGCAGCCAGGTTTTGCAACTGCTCGCCAATCATCCTGGATAATTTTTTGTAAGGTGACCAAAATGACTGACGCAGACTGATCGGATGGTCGATCGTGCGTACCACGGTCGCATCCCAGTCCAGTCCCTTACGATCATAAAATATCCCGTTACGGCCGACCTGCAGATAATCCGAATCGCCGGCGGTGAAAGCAGCGGCTATACTCATTTTCTGCTTGCCGCCGTCGCGCACACAATCGCAATAAACCAGACAAATACCACTACTAGCGGCGGCCGCCGCATGCCTTGCCACCTCTTCCACCCGGATACACAGCTCGCAACTGCGACCATCCAGATACAAGGTACCTACCTGAAATATCGATTTTTCACTTCCGGTAAAAAAATTGCGGAACGAGACAAAGTTGTTCACCAATTTATACAAATCCCGGTGATAGCGCAGTAATTTTTCCACCAGATGCACGGCCTTCATCTCGGCTGCTACCGACTGATCCCTGGCGATCAAGGCTTCAATTTCACTCCGGGAAGAACTATTATGAATCTCACTCAAACGAACCAGTCCAAGTTGCTCGACATTGCCCGCCGGTTTTTCGGACTGCCAGGCAGCGAAAGCAACAAACTTGTCGCAAAGCATCCCCCATTGCTGCTCAGTCAAAATTTCCTGAGCACCCAGTAACGGCTGCACCACCTGATTGCGGAAAGCATCCAGCCTGGCCTGCCAGACCGGGTTATTACCCTGAAGCAAGGATAGCGGCTTGCCCGCTACAATCGAAGCCAGCGGAAACAAGGCCACTTCGGCATTTTGTGCACAGAGGCTGAGCGCTGCCAGACGCTGATAATCATCTACAGAACGGCTCAGCGGTTCGGCTGAACGGGCATCGTAAGCGGCAAGCTGACAGCGGGTGAAATAGTCGTTAATTTTTTCCGCAACGGCATTAAAAATCTGAGCGGCAAGCTGCGTGTTTTCACCTAAAATAAAAATAGCTTTATCATTGCTCGCCTTGGCCTGCCATGCGGTATACGCTTGAACCTCGGCAAAAAATTTATCCGTCAGCTCAAGGTTGACTCCAGGCTGGCCGCTCAAATCGCTCACCGAACCGACGCATTGCATCAACTCGGTAAACACTAGACGCAGGCGGTCATCCTTGACTTGTGTCGGACAAATGACTCCATCGCCATTAAAATCCAGACCCGCCATTAATTTTTCAATGTCCGAAAGATCAGCCAGCGAAATCTCCTGTGCTTGCGGCTTGCCCAGGCTTTTGAGGATATGCCTGGCAGAGGCTTCCACCTGCAAGCCTTCTACGCTGCTGGTATCTATGGCTGTCAGTGCCAGACTATCCGCTCCCGCCAAGAGCAAATCCGGATTTTTCAGCAGCTTGCCAGCAAAGGCAAGCGCTTCCAGCACTTCATTGGCTCGCACATGACCATCCGCATCGCTATCGATCAAATCCAGTGTCACGGGGTCAAATTCCAGACCGCGCGTGGGACAGCCCAGCGCCACCCAAAGCTTCTGATCCAGATCTTTTAGTGCCAGCAAATCGGCACCGCTGTCGAGTTGCACCTGGTCGAAACCGCCAGCCCTGAAGAAATTCCATGTATGTGTCATATAAACGCTTTCAATTTTGCTGATATTCGAGTTGATAACCTGCCTGTTGATCCTGCCCCAAATGCTTCACCAAATAAGGCATGACTTGTTCCAGCAGCGCAGGCAAAGTCCAGGGCGGGTTGAAGATAACCAAGCCGCTACCATACATGCCAAAGCCATCGATAGCCGGCGCTTGCACGCTGAGCGCAACCTGCAGCCAACTTTTGGCGGTACATTGGCGCAATTGCGTGAGCATCTGCCTGACTTCCGGTCGTTGTAATTGTGGATACCACAGGGCATAGACACCGCCGGGAAAACGTTTCAAACCCTCCTGCACGGCAGCCGGTACACGCTGATAATCCTGCTTGTCTTCATAGGAAGGATCCATCAGCACCAGCGCACGGCGGGGTGGCGGCGGCAACAAGGCCTTGAGGGCGGCAAAGCCGTCACTAGCCTGAATCAAGGCGCCTTTACCCGAAAAATTTTCACTTAAAATGCTGCTATCGGTCGAATGCAACTCATACAGGCGCATCTTGTCCTGGGCGCGCAAATGCTTTTGTGCGATTAGCGGAGAACCGGGATAAAGCCTCAGTACGCCATCCGGATTCAGATTTTTCAGGTGCGCCATATATTCTGCCAGCGGAGCCGGCCAATCGGTGCGCTGCCATAGCCGGGCAATACCGCTCTCATATTCCGCATTCTGCGTGGCATAGCCGCTATCCAACGCATAGCAACCCGCCCCAGCGTGCGTGTCTATGTACCAGAACGGCTTGTCTTTTTGCGCAAGATAATTCAGCAACTGCACCAGCACCAAGTGCTTGAGCACATCGGCATGATTGCCTGCATGAAAGGCGTGACGGTAACTCAGCATGGATGGTTAAAGCTAAAAAAGCGTATTGTGCCACGACCCTGCTAATAATCCTAAATCCCGGCAGTAGAAATGTCACGCAGGTGCTGTCTGCCGGTAATATCGTCCAGACGTGAAGTCAAGCGATACATGACCATTTCACCCTTGCCCTTGACATGAATGGTCGCAGGCGGCTCGAAAGCATAATCGTGGCGAATCCGGTTATAGGTGGTTCTGTCCACCTGGATCACCCCCTTGGTTGCTTCATCAGTCAGGCGACTGGCGATATTCACCGTATCGCCCCATAAATCGTAGATAAAGCGTTTGGTGCCAATCACACCCGCCACTACCGGGCCAGTGGCAATGCCCGAATGTATGCCCAGTTTAAATCTGACCAGGTCGGGATGATTGACCACAAACTGACGCATTTCGATTGCCAGATCCGAAATATCGCAAGTGTAATCCGCACCGTTACGGTTCAACCCGCCTACTACCATATAGGCGTCGCCGATGGTCTTGATTTTCTCGACGCCGTATTTTTCAGAAAGCGCATCGAACCCTGAGAAAATAGTGTTGAGCAACGCAACCATCTGTTCGGGAGAAAGCAATTCGGTCAATTGCGTAAAGTTAACCAGATCGGCAAACATCACCGTCACATCCGCATGTCCGTCCGCGATCAGTCCCTGATGATTCTTCAAGCGCTCGGCAATACTGCTGGGGAGTACGTTTAACAACACCCGTTCGGATCTGCTCTGTTCTTCCGCCAGCAATTGGTGCTGCAAGTCGAGTTGATGCTTGATCTTGTCCATCTCCACCACAAAGTAGCGCATCAAAAAATAAATGATTGAAGACATCGCGGCAAAATTCAGCGCAAAAAACACCCCGATGGTTTTTAAAGGCATCTTGACATCGTTGGGCGAAGCGAGAAAATAATCGAAGCTGCCCGAGATCAAGGTCATCACCATATAAGCGAAAAACCAGGGAATCGAATCGCGCCAGTTTGACACGACCAGCGCACCGAGCGGTGCCAGCAAAGCCCACAACATCACCCCGCTAGAACTCACCGAACTGCCCAGACTCCACTGCATGATGAAGGGCGCAAACAGGAACAGGCATAACTGCACCACACGGAACTGCTCAAAGCGCTTGGTTTTAAAATAATAAACCAGCGAGGCGACAGAAATCAGCTGATAGACCAGCGGTACATTCGCCGATAAATGCAAGCCCATCATCCAGTAAATGGCAAGCCACAACGCAACCGCGAGGTTCATGAACGCGCAGGCAAAGATCAACAGACTCTTGCGCATTTTTTCTTCCGGCGTATCCATTGTTTCTGTGGTTATTTCAGGAAGTTTGTTCATCTTCGCAGTCGCTCCTCGGATAGGGCTAGACAGGGTAGGTCAACTTCCCCATCATACCCGAATTAGCCGCGATCAATCGGCTTAATGGCACTGAGGCTGAAATTTATCGCAAATATTCAGAGCTTCCATGAGTCTGTGCAACCCTATTAACCACTTATTGCGGTAGAATGCCGCATTTACTTGGATGGCTGCAAAAATGATCAAGGGCAGTATAGTAGCAATTGTAACGCCAATGCATGAGGACGACAGTCTCGACCTGGAAGCATTCCGCGCATTAATCGACTTTCATGTCGCCGAGGGTACAGACGGCATCGTAGTGGTCGGCACCACCGGCGAATCCCCTACCGTCAATGTGGAAGAACATGAACTGCTGATCACCGAGGCGGTGAAGCATGTAGCGGGACGTATTCCGGTCATTGCCGGAACCGGCGCAAACTCGACCAAAGAAGCCATAGAACTGGCCGCTTTCTCCAAAAAAGCTGGCGCTGACGCTTCGCTGACGGTAGTACCCTATTACAACAAACCGACTCAGGAAGGCTTGTATCTGCACTTCAAAGCGATTGCCGAAGCAGTGGATATGCCCCATATCCTGTATAACGTACCCGGTCGCACGGTTGCCGACCTGAGCAACGATACCG
>CAIRBC010000581.1 GCA_903876685.1 uncultured Nitrosomonadales bacterium
GACGAATTATCTTTAAGCATATTTTGCCTAATGCCGTTGGAATCATCATCGTTTCAGTGACCCTTTTAATGTCTGGGGCAATATTGCTAGAGACGGCGCTCTCTTATCTTGGTTTTGGTGTAGTTGCGCCTGACGTTTCCTTGGGTCTGCTCATTAGCCAGTATCAAGATTCATTTACAACTCGACCATGGCTCTTTTGGTGGCCAGGATTCTTTATCATCACGATTGCTTTGAGCATCAACTTCATCGGAGATGGATTGCGTGATGCGTTTGATCCACGCCAACGCCGTCGGCTAAGTTTTAAAGATAAAGCACTAGCGCGCTCTATGAAGCGTGGTGCATAAGAATGCTTCTAGAAGCCAATTATGTTGAGTGCAATACCAAGCATCAGGCTTACAACGGTTATGGAAATACCGACGAAGTCATATCGGATAGAGCTTTCAACTCCGAGGATGCGTTTTTCGACGAAGTTATCCAATCGCATTTGAGCGATGTGTTTGGCGACGCCAGAATCACTTCGTGGGGATTCCCCGGGTCTCAAAGTTCCTTCGCTACCAACTTTGAGTCCACGCAATTCACTTGGATGGATATTTCTAGCGTGGTATCGACTTGGAGCGGGAGCAGCCCACGCATAGATAGTTTTTCCCTGGACAACAACGGACATGCTGTATCTGGCTTCGATGGAATCAACTTGATCCCATCCGAAAGTGAGTTCCTTGACGGGGTTCGAAATGGTTATGCCTTCGTCAAAGAAAACAATTTTAGGGCGGAAGAGAATTTGGTAGACCACAGAGCCTACGAAGATTGTCCAGACCGCAGTGATGATTCCAGTGCGTACGCCGTCGCTCAACCACGTTTGAATATTGATTCCCAGAACCAACACAGCGAAAGTGCCCACCATGAGGTAGCTAGTTTTCGTTCTGAAAATTTCTGGATTGGTCACGAAGTAATATTGTCACAGTTGGGCGGTAAATAGCATGAGCACTCAAGATAAAATGGATTTAACACCTGTTTTAAGTGTTAATGATTTTACTGTTGAATTTTGGGTTGATGGAATTTGGTATCCAGCAGCGAGCAACATGACTTTTGACGTCCATGCTGGCAAGGTCACGGCAATTGTGGGTGAATCTGGAAGTGGTAAATCCACTACCGCAATGGGAATAATGAGTCTTCTTGCATCTAATTCCCGCATGACTGGTAGCGTTAAAATAAAGGGCCAAGAAGTCATTGGGGCGCCCGCATCCGTATTACGTAAGTTCCGCGGCAAGGAAGTGGCCTACATTTTCCAAGAGCCAATGTCTGCTCTTAATCCGGTTTACACCATTGGTTTTCAAATAGTAGAAACCTTGCGGACTCATTTTGATATGGGACCAAAGGAAGCGCGCGCCCGTGCGGTCGAACTACTCGATATGGTTGAAATTCCAGACCCCGATAAGTCCTTTGAAAAATATCCGCATCAACTTTCAGGTGGACAAAGGCAGCGCGCCATGATCGCTCAGGCACTTGCATGCGATCCAGCCCTTCTTGTTGCCGATGAACCTACAACGGCTTTAGATGTAACCGTTCAAGCAGAAATTCTTGACTTGATGAGAGGACTTAAATCCCGTCTGAATTCTGCGATTCTCCTCATCACTCATGCGATGGGCGTTGTAGCCGATATGGCCGATGATATTTTGGTTATGAAAGATGGTGTGATTGTTGAAAGCGGTAGCGCTAAGCAAATATTTGAAAAACCAACACATCCATACACTCAGGATCTTCTTGCCTCTGTGCCGAAATTGGGACAAGTGGCCAAGCGAAAACTTGTCGTGGACAGGTTGCACAATGATGTTCCAGTTTTGAAGCTTGAAGATGTCACCATCGAATACCCTAAGCGTGGACGTATTCCAGCATTTGTGGCCGTTAAGAATTTCAGTATAGAAATTTATCCAGGAGAAGTGCTGGGACTTGTTGGAGAATCTGGTTCTGGAAAAACGACTGTGGGTCGCGCAGCAATAGGTTTGCTTCCAAGCAAGCACGGAAAAATTCGCATAATGGGTAATGACATCAGTAATGCAACCCAAAGAGATTTATTTATGATCCGTCGACATACGGGTATCGTTTTTCAGGATCCTGCAAGCTCGCTAAATCCACGTTTGCCAATCGGTGAATCAATTGGCGAACCAATTTTTCTTGCTGGGCTCGCTAAGGGCGATAGCTTAAATCGCAGAGTTGAA
>CAIRBC010000582.1 GCA_903876685.1 uncultured Nitrosomonadales bacterium
ATTTGCAGTTTCAGCCATGCCTTCTGCCTCCAAACTATCTGATTAATAAGCATTCAGAAATGCGTCTTGTATAGAAATTGAGTGCTAAGAATATTTCTATGATGTATCTCGTAAAAATGCGATTTTCACACTGTTGCAATTTACATTGCCCCGAAATTGCCATCACTAGCATCGCATCATATTGTAGATAATCAAAACTATTTCATACTAACTTCCCATCGCAAGCAATACTTATGATTCATCATAAACAAGGCATCCAGATCGCTATCATCATAGGTGTTAATTAGTAATCAGTGCATTATAGACTCGGTTTGAAGTGTTTGCGGCTGAAATATTACAAAGTCGAACTGTAATACTCACAATTTTTGCTTGCTTGTATCGCTGAAAATATATGAATGTTTGAAAAATTTCAACATTTCACATCAGCCTGTATTTGTTGCCTTAGCCATTAATTCCCGTTAACCAGCATAGCCAAACAAAAGCAACCAGCTTTATTTAAGTTCAGGTGTTCAGATTGCTGTGTGTTCAGATTGCTTGCGTTCGCCTATAGATAAGGAGAAATGAGAAATCAAGAAATCAAGAAATATGACACCTGCACCCTTGCAGCAACCATATCCGAAGTTCTGGATATGTCCGCACCGCTGCTGGCTGTATATCCGCTGGAAAGCAGAAAAACTTGTATTCCATAGTATCAATATTTTCCATCGTACCTCCAGGCAGATATCGAAAACAACGGGGCAAGGAATGGGATAGGGGTAGAGGTGTGCATCACGCGACGGAATCCACGCTGCTGCAAATAGGCCTCGACAGCGCAGGCCGAGTGGTAGTGGTCAGCGGGTTTTGACTTGCCTATGAGCTTGCGGATCGCCTCATATAGCCCGTTTTCGGTGGGAAGTGAGGTAAACAGCCAGCCTCCCTTTGTGATACGCCGAACTATCCCATCCACAGGCATAGCCAAATCTTCAAAATGTTCCAGGACATCAGCGGCAACGATAGCCTCATACCGCCTGCTATCAGGCGTGGAAACGTCCATTTCTTGTATGGAAACATTCGACAAGCATAAGTGTTTAACAACTGAACGCGCTACGCCAGCATCCAAATCCAAACAGCAAACCTCATGAAAATGAGTCGATAGCGAGGGCAGTAATACCCCAGTGCCGCCCCCAAAATCGAGACACCTGCCATGAACACCCGTGGCATTGATAAAGCCTGTGATACGCCGCAACCGTCCCCAGAAAACCCAGCGAAGAATAGGATGGTATGAACGATAGAACACGGTCCGTTCATCGTTACCCGGCATGATTGAGCGGCATGTCTGAGGGCTTATCGCTATAAACTTCATCGTGTTATACATCACAAGATGCTCTGGTGACTGCGCCTTCCTTGTGGGTGCTGTACGGCAATCTACTGGAGAACGCTTCGTTGATAATCGGCATCAAGTGTCTCCACCTGATTTTCTTCCCTTCCTCGTAGGTTCGGGGTGTATAGCGGATCATGCTGGATTTGATTCTCAGCCCCATTGCCACTGATAGCCGGGAAATCTCAGTCTCGATGGAGAAGTTTGGGCTGAGGGTGTTCATTTCGTAAATTGTCGCCTTGGTCAGACATCTGACAGCCGTCAGGCAATCATCCGGCGATGTGCCGTACCGGGTTTTGATGATAGCGCGGACAAGCCAATTCACGCCGAACGATATTACCGGCAACCAGTTCAACTGCCATGCCCTGACACCTATCGCCATTACCCCGTCGCGGTCGGCATCATTGAGGACAGAAAGAGCTATGTCGGGCATATCGTCAACCCGGTATTCAAGGTCTGCATCAACGAACAGGATCACGGAGCGGGTAGAAACCTCAACACCTTTGCGCATCGCATTCGCCTTCCCCTGCCAGCCCTCTTGAGTGACAATGATTTTCGGTATCGCTTCTGCCTCAACGACCGAGCTATCGGTACTGTTGTTATCGACTGCAATGATTTCAGCACCGGGGAAACACCGCACCAAGTCTGTCAGAAGTGCGCCTATCGTTCTTTCTTCATTCACGAAGGGCACAATAATAGCCAATTCGGCGAACGTACTATTTGACATTCCATAACCTCCATTCTTTATGAACTGAAATCAGAGCCATGCACTCCGGCACGGCAACCATTGTTTTTTCAACAACATGCGTAAATCCGTGCTTGTGCAGAATTTCGCAGTCAACCTCTTTTCCCTGGGCGATATTGAAAGAGAGTGTCTGTACATCCTTTGGCGCAGCACCTATGGCGAAGGAGGGTTCTGCCTGCACACCTGGACTGAAGAACGGCACGGCATAGGTCGCGTGGCTGAAGGCGGTTAGGACGCGGGCGTGTTCGGGTAATTGGAACTTCGGGGAGTCGTCAACTGAGGCAATATGGGAGGCGGAAAAACACATCACCGCCACGCATGATGCTGATGCAGTCACTTTGATGCTGTTCGTTAGGCGGGGCAATCTGTGCAGCCAGAGATTGAGCGCAAGCAGTATCATGAGGGGGCCGATAACGCCGATGTAGCGCACCTGATTTGAACCGATAAAAAAGATCATCACTGCCACAAGTGGCAGCAAGCGTGGTGAGTTTGATATGCGCAACCCATACAGGCATAGCGCAGCGGCGATCACGAATATCGGCTGTTTGAGATAGATGACCAGGCTGAGATTTTCGCCAACCTCCGCGACCTGGTTATTCAGGACATGGTAGAGCCATGTGAAGGCTTTCCAATATTCTGCCCCATACATTCCAAACCAGAAAGTTGAATGCCAGATCATGAGTATCGAGAAGGCAATCAACCGGGTGCGCCTGCTGGTCAGAAACATTGCGGCAGCGACAAAGTAAAGAAATGCCAGCCAATAGCAGGTTGTCATGAGCAGTCCGACCAGCACCCACAAAACTGCCTCGCGATTAGAACGCACCAATAAAGCGGCAACAGCCCAAATTGACAGGAATATTTCTGGCCTGCCAAGAAATAGACGGAATTCGGATAACGCGATTGCTGAAGTGACGACGATCCCGACCCAGAAGGCTTGATCGGGATAGTCTTTGAGCAATCGTTTTGCAATGAGAGCGACAACGACTACCATTGAGGCGAAGGCAATGCTTTGCACAGTCCACATCACCCATAATTTGGGGAGGTATTGGCAGAGCCAGGCAAGTGCATGGTCAAAGCCATACCACATATTGACGACTGGTATGGACGAAATCGGGTAAAGCGCCGAGTAGTCAAAATTGTAGTAATGACCCACGATGATGTCTCTCAAGAGATCGTCCGAAGCGATGGGGCGTATCCAGATAGCCATGCCTGCGAATATGGCTAAAGGAATGAATAAAGCGAACCACCATTCATACCGATTAAATGCAGTTGCGCCTTGCTCCTTGTACAGTGGCCAGTAGCCAAACATCAGGAATGCGAGTGTTGCTATGCCGAGCAAAGGGTTTAAATTGACGAGCAAGTAGATGCCGATAATGACGGCAACCTGAATGTTGATTGAGTATGTGAAAGGCGTATTAAAAAATAGCCTTGTTGATTTGATAATGTTTTGCATAGGGTGTTGAATTTGCAGTTAATTTTATTGCGTTGGTTGGCATTGCCTAAAAATTGACAAAACTACCTATTCCTTCGCATATTCAAATTGATGTTGGCTTGTGTTGCTCCTGTTATCCACAAGAACTGTGGATAATTCGTGTCGAGGCACGACAAGCCATTGCCATACGCCGACTAAACTGGTGAGGGTGAAACCTATCTGCATGACGATGATTCCTGTCGCTTGCGTCAGAAAACCGAAGGCAATCCAGGCGATATTCGAGAGTAGAAACAAGACGAAGCCATACCCAGATAGGCGGTTTTTAAGAGCGAGCAGCCCCGCCCCGCCTAGTCCCAACAGGCAACCACCCCATTGGCAGTAATCAGCGGGATCAGGCATTCAGTTCTCCTACCAGTGAGTAGCCATGAGAATTCCGACGCTTCTTGATCTGGGCGATCTCGTTCAGAGCAGCTTCCATAGACTCGAAGCTCTGCACTTTCGAACCGCCGCGCCGGTTGTGGAGTCCGTACCAGCGCCGGTGCAGGGTGGGGTAGTCAAGCAGATCACGGGACAGCACAACCGTGTATCCTCGCGTTTCTGATTTGAATTCAATCCTCATTTTTTATCGTTGATGCTGTTGTTTTGACGATAAAGATGATGCCAGAGGCGTGAAACACGACATGAAAAAGACCCATTCAATATGTCATGTCGAACTATTGATTCGCTTGATAAAATGTGCTAGCGTGAAAAAAGACGATCCTCAAAATAACGCGCATGAAATCCAATCTCAATTTGTTTGAACACAAAGTAATCAGGTATGCAGTGGCAGGATGCTCAACATTTGCGTTGTATCTGCTGACTGGCAATCTGCTTCATGAGGCGAACGCATCCCCTCAAGTCATCGCCTCGGTATCCTTTTCAGTCGTCGTGGCAATCAACTATGTTGTGCAGAGATTTTGGGTGTTTCGAGATGAACGGCCTACGCTGGATACGTTGCCGAAGTTCCTGGTTAAAACGGGGGTTGGGTATACGGTCAATATCACTGCCATGACTATGATGATGCCCGTCATGCCGTTGATAGAAGCGCAGATTGCTGCGGCCTGTGCTGTGATTGTATCGAATGCGTTTTTTGCGTTCTTCTGGGTCTTTGCGAGAACTCAAAGCGGCGAAGTTGCGCCAGAAGGATGATTGATTATGGGCGGTTCACATTGTCCATGATAATTTGCTGGTGAACTGCCCCAAGAATGGTTTTGCTGGGACGCCCTTCAGGGCGTAGTGGTGCCAAAATATTCAAAACCTATTCTTTGTTTACCCGGATTACGCTATAGTTAATCTGGGCTTGTTGGAATTTTAAAATTTATTTTGCATTTTAAAATTTCACTGACACCACCTGTCAGTTCGTTATGTTCTAATGTGCCCGTATTCGATAAATCAACAGGATAAACAGGTGCACAACTTATGAAACCGCTTCAGTCAGACCATGATACGCTGGCATTCCGGCTTGCCGGGATATTGCTAAAGCTGAATCTGGGCGAGGTTTTTAGTTGTGAGACGCTGGCAGAAGAGTTCAAAGTCAGCGAGCGCACGATTTATCGTGACCTCAATAGACTGGGCGGGATAGTGGATCACCTCACGGACGGACGTTATCAGATCGCTGCCGAATATCGGGGTAAGCTGAATGCGAAGGACTTGGAAACCTTTGCCAGACTCACCGGAGTGAATGAGCTTTTCCCCAACGCTAGCCATCGGTTTTTGATTGCTTTGCTCGACACCCTGACTCAGAGCAGTTTCCTGATAAAAGGCCATCGCTACGAAAAACTGAAACCCAATGATGCGCAGTTCAACCAATTGGATAATGCGATACGCCTGCAGCGTATTTGCATTCTCACCTATAGCGAAAAACGCCGCACGCTGGAACCTTATCGGCTGGTGAATAACAACGGCATCTGGTATCTGGCCGCTACCGAAAACCAGCAACTGAAAGCCTATACCTTCAGCAAAATCAGCCAATTGATCGTGACTGAAGAGAGTTTCATGCCACAGACAGCCGTACAAACGGAAATTGAAACTGACGATGACATCTGGTTCAGCCGTGACAAAACCGAAGTATTGCTCTCCGTTTCCCCGCAGATTGCCTACTATTTCCTGAGAAGAAAGCTCCTCCCGCGTCAGGAAACCGTCAAGCAACTGGATAATGGCGGGCTGATCATCAGCAGCCAAATCAGCCACGCCAACCAGATATTGCCCCTGATACGCTACTGGATACCCCGCATCAAGACTTTGGAACCAGCCTGGCTGCAGGAATCATTGGAGAGTGAGTTAAGGGATTATTTGCAATAGATATTTTGAGTGAACAGTTGAAAGGAAGACGAAATGCCAGTACCCTCAGCACCGATGAAAGCAACCTGCAAATCCTGTGGTTGGAGTCAGGTAGTACCGCAACAAGGTGACGTGATATTTACGCCGAAAACTTGCAAACGCTGTGGCAGTGAGCAGTTGGCACTTGAAAAAGCTGGGGTGCTGGATGCGCTTAATCCGATTTCATTTATTCTGGATATACTAAAAAAACGTTGAATGTTTTTAGGTTGTTATGCTATTCAAATTGAGTCGTATATAAATCACATTTTTCACGAACAAACTAATTATTAATGAACAATAACTAAAGGATTAATCATGATAAACACAAACTCTCCACTTGAAAATCTCGCCGCATTTGCCATAGTTTTCGCTGCGGGTGTTTTGTCCACCGTTAGCTTGGCTAAGTACATCGAAAAGGCGAAGAGAGACGCGGAGCGTTCAGTTTGACTGAGCTAATGTACATGAGCAAGTGAATTTGAGCCATTATTAACTGAATAGGTCTATATGCCATGAAGAAGTTATCAAATCTAACACCTGAAGTTATGTTGTCTCGTCTGATTAAGCGTCTACTTAAATTGCGCGGAGCAATCTGCTATTTAGAAACACCAAACTTATATCTTCCACTGACCGATATTTTAAAAAAACTGTTGGTTGCTAAACTATTGCATGATAATTTCGTTGTGGCAATCGCAGGGGAACAGGGTTCTGGAAAAACTACATTTCTTAAGGAAATTTATGATCTTGATGACACTTGGCTTTTAGGAAATGCTGGACGTGGCGAACATTCACCGTTACTGGTGATAGAAAATGAAAACCTTACTCAGCCCAAAGGAGTGCTGACCAAACTGATTGAAGCGGAATCAGGATTCGAGATTCAAGATAGTGATGTAGACCCAGAAACCTTCAAAAAGGCACTAAAAAATGGCATTGATGATCAGATGATCTCCAAGCTATATGTACCTTTACGCTATTTTCACGGAGAAAATAAAGGTTTTCTGTTGTTGCCGGGCTATGAGAAGGTTAATAAAGAAAATAGTAGTTGGCAAGAGTTGATGCGTCAGGCTCTGATCGGTTCTGCTGTGAGCGTGGTGGTTACAGATAAAACCCGCATGGCGAACAACCAGCAACAAGAAATTCTTCGTGATATGCAACGCCAGCATTTTTCAGGTGCTAAGCCAATGATAGTCATATCCAAAACGGAAAATGAAATACATGGATTGGATGAGTTACGAAAGACTGCAGCAGATGTTTTTGAAATATCTGAAATGGAATTAACTAATAGGGTCATCTGCTCTGGTACCGGCAAGGAATACAAAGAAATTTGGCTTCCTGAATTTAAGAAAGGTCTTGATCATTTTTGCAGCATTAGTGATGCCGCAAGATCGAGGCAACTTGATGAACTTAAAAAAATTCTATATGAGGAATTACTTGAAATTGTTCACAATATTGAAGATGCCAAAAGAGAACAAAGTATAGATGGTGGAGAAAAATCGGCTGATGTTGAACGTTTGCTCGCAAGATTTGATAAGGCCGCCAAAAAATTGCGTAAAGAGTATGGGACAGCATTGGATGTGGCTCTTAATGGTCATGCCAAAGATGCGGAACAACATGGGATAGATAATTATATTAGTGAGGAAGAAGGTGCTAAAAACTGGTACAAACGGCCACTTCGTGTGTTTGAATCGTCAGGAGAAATTGAAAAGGGTCGTATACAACGAATTGACAATGCATGGCGTATTGGCAATGGCTTTGCACCTAAATATTTGGAGGCAATTGGTAATGTTACTGAAAAGCAACTCAATTTTTCCTCTCCTCTAGCTAAAGCATCAATCACTTCAGATACTAGGAAGTTATTAGGATACGTGAATGACGATAATGTACTTGTTGAATCTAAGGCATTGACTCCAGATAAATTGCTTAACCTGCAAGTGCTCTTTTCTCATGAAAGAGAAAAAGATGATGAAACTAAGTCCAATAAAGATTTCCAACAAACAGTGGATTTAATTCCGGCACTCGGGCTTGAATTTACCCGTATTGCAGCAATCTTCCCAAGTTCTGTGGGGGTTGATGTTCAAACTCTCAATCCAAACACTGACGGCATGATCGGTGCTGCGGGAAGGATTGAAAAAAACTTTGGCTTTCTAAAGGACACGCATAGCAATATCATTAAAGGGATAGCCGCCGTGCTTGCTGTTGATTTTTCTGCGGATGGCAAAATAGACACAATTCCTGCGCTGATAGATGCATTAACAGGCAGTGCCACGGGGACAGCTACGACTACTACGACCGCTGCTTCAGCTTCAGTAGTTCATGCTGTCGCG
>CAIRBC010000583.1 GCA_903876685.1 uncultured Nitrosomonadales bacterium
ATGCCGGTACGGATCATGCAATACGTCGCCGCGCTCTACGATTAGCCTTTTTTCCTCGATTTAGGGTGCCTGGCTCCAATTATGATCTTAAAAAGAAGGCGACCCTGGCCCCTTTTTCCGCCCAGATTTGATTCTCGTCATTAAACCTGATTTATTCGGCAAATGAGTCATCGCTTGAACCAAAGGTGACGGTAAGCTCATTATTTATATTCGATGATTCTCGTATTGGGTTAAAAGCTTCACAATTAGATCATCAGCCCATTTTGATATACTTGCAACCATTCTATTTGCCTCATCACGCGTGACCAGCGCAATGTCTTCATCGTCATACCGAAATAAAACAGCATATGGATTCAGCACAGCAACTTCGTCCGATGTTTCAGGCGTTACGATTCCACTTTGCTCAAGCAAAGCGGCAAGTGCAAGAAGATTATGCGTACGTCCGAATGGAATTTCATGCGCAGTCAATACCGCCTTGAGCATTTTTTCAATGGCTTGTTGCGCATGAAACAGAACAATCGCATCACGCAGATGGACTGCCGGTTTCAGGTAGGCAAAAACTTCGTAATCAGCTTTTGCCATGCGCAACAGTTTCTGAGCCTCATCAAGCATTGGCGTCATAAAGCACCTTCCCTTCACGCAACGCATGGAAGATTACCGTGCCTGGAACCTGGCCACGGCGTTCGATCTCCTTTTCAGAATAGACCAACAGATCAACCCCAACACCGATATAGCCAACGGTGCGATATAGTTTGAGCATTTCCTGCCCCTTGTCCAAAACTTCACTCTCCACCACCATGAGATCGAGGTCAGAATCCGCATCGGCATCACCTCGCGCGTAAGAACCAAACAGGATGATTTTGCTCGGATATGAAGCCGCCACAATGCGCTCTACTACAGCCCGGATAGTTTCAAGAAAGGCTGGAGACAGACTCAAACTCCCTGGTTTTGTTTTTATCGTGTTCACATTGTTCTCTTTAACTAATTTTGAATTCCTGTTCTGCCCCCCGAATACTCTTTGAATCAACTGTCATAATGACACAACAAATTCAATCCGTGGCAATTATGGCATGGGTTGAATCATCAATGTTCCGCGTTCGCTAGTTGAGTCCTCACTGATTTTTCTATTATCCTTTGCAGTAGTGCAGCCCTGTGGCGTGCAAGAATGCCATAGGATCTGCATCCCTCCCTCTTTTAACGGTTCGAGGGTAGGCAAGCTGACTTCGCCCGGCTTGGTCCCTTCTGACAAAGCATCGCACCCCGCCCAGTAGCCGACAAAACGATAAGCAATAAAACCAGGTTTTGAATCTTGCCATGGTATGAGAAATACCGATGACCATCGCTGGAAACTCCCGCTTTTTCCCAAGCCGACATGCGTGAATTCCAAGCAGGTTCCCCATCGCTTGCCCGAATGATTAATTGCGTAGCCTCCCAATACTTCCCAGTCAACTTTCGGTAGCTTGCCAGAGGTTTGTTTGCTGACTTGGATGGTCTTCTTACTAACAAAATCCAACAGCACGCCTTCCATCTCCTCAAATATATTCATGGTGGAACTTTCACCAAAAATAACAGCGGCAAGTTTTCTTTCATCTTTGGTCAAGTCCCCAATAATTCTACTCTCCGCAGCAGATGCGGAGCCAGCCGGGGAGAGACCCCTGTCGCAAATTCTTCGGCCGAATTGTGCCCTATGAACCTTGCCGTAGGGTGCGCTTGCGCACCATTTTGGAGTAAGCGCACCAAGCCAA
>CAIRBC010000584.1 GCA_903876685.1 uncultured Nitrosomonadales bacterium
GCGGCGCTGGCGCAACGCTACCAGCTTCCGCCTGAGCAGATCGTGCTGGGTAATGGCTCCAACGATTTGCTGGAACTGGCGGCCGGTGCTTTCCTGACTATCGGCGATAAGGTGGTCTATGCGCAACATGCTTTCGCCGTATATCCGCTTGCGACACAGGCTGCAGGCGCGACCGGCTTTGCCATTCCTGCCAAAAATTATGGCCATGACCTGGAGGCGATGCGCCTCGCAGCGGTTGAGCAGGGCGCGAAACTGATTTTTATCGCCAACCCGAATAATCCGACCGGTACCTTTGTCTCTGGCGAGTCCTTGTACGCATTCCTGAAAGCACTGCCTGCTAATATCTTGGTGGTACTCGACGAGGCTTATAACGAATATTTGCCGGTGGAATGTCGTTATGACAGCGTGAGCTGGCTTAAAGAATTTCCCAACCTGATCATTTCCCGCACTTTTTCCAAGGCTTTTGGACTGGCCAGTCTGCGCGTCGGTTATGCGCTGGGTGCTGCACCGGTTATCGATATGTTGAATCGGGTGCGCCAGCCGTTTAATGTCAATAGCGTGGCACAGGCGGCTGCCGTTGCCGCCTTGCAGGATGCCGATTTTGTCGCCCGGACTTTTGCGCTGAACCGGCAAGGCATGGCGCAGCTCACCGCCGAATTTGAAAGGCTGGGCTTGGCTTATATCCCGTCCTTTGGGAATTTCGTCAGCTTTGAAATTCCGCAGAAGGTAGAGCAAGGGGCGATGGGTGTTTACCGTCGGTTGCTGGAAGCGGGTGTGATTGTGCGACCAATCGCCAATTATGCGATGCCGGCCTGGTTGCGTGTCAGCATTGGGCTGGAGTCGGAGAATGAGAAATTTTTGTTGGCATTGAAGCAGATACTACGGAGAAATAAATGATTATCGTAATGGGAAAAGATGTCACGGACGAACAGATTGGTGCCGTGGTCAAAAGGCTGGAAACAGCCGGTTTAAGAGCTAATATTTCGCGTGGTGTCGATCGTACGGTGATCGGTGCCATTGGTGACGAAACGCCACTGACTGAGGAAATGTTTACGCCACTGCCGGGCGTTGAAACGGCGATGCATATCACCAAGCAATATAAAATTGTTTCGCGTGAATCGCATCGTGACAGCACCGTCATCGACATTTGCGGCATTCCTTTGGGCGGCAAGCAGATTCAGGTGATCAGCGGACCGTGTTCAGTAGAAACCCAGCAACAGATGGATTTGTCGGCCAGATATGTGCACGAGGCGGGTTGCCGCATGATGCGCGGCGGTGCCTTCAAGCCGCGCACCAGTCCTTATGCCTTTCAGGGCAAGGGGCGTGAAGGGTTGGAGATGTTCCGTAATGCGGCTAAACCCTACAAATTGCCGATCGTCACCGAGTTGATGGATGTGCGTCAGATCGATATGTTCATGGAATACGATGTGGACGTGATCCAGATCGGTACGCGCAACATGCAGAATTTTGATTTATTGAAGGAAGTCGGTCGCATCAACAAGCCGGTGATTCTCAAGCGCGGCATGTCGGCGACCATTTCCGAGTGGCTGATGTCGGCGGAATATATCGCAGCAGGTGGCAATCACAACATCATCTTCTGCGAGCGTGGCATCCGTACCTTTGAAACCAGCTACCGTAATGTGCTGGACGTGACCGCGATTCCGGTGCTGAAGAAGGAAACACACTTGCCGGTTATCGTTGATCCTTCACATGCCGGTGGCAAGGCGTGGATGGTTCCGGCACTGTCCAGGGCTGCGATTGCAGCCGGGGCTGATGCCTTGCTGGTGGAGATGCATCCCAATCCTTGTGAGGCCTGGTGCGATGCAGACCAGGCGTTGACGCCAGACGAATTGAAGAATCTGATGGGTTCGCTGGGCGCTATTGCCAACGCGATTGGACGCTCGCTGTAAATCGCGAAAGAGTTTAATGAAGCCATTTTGCCTGGAAGGATATTGATATGCGTAAATTTCCAATATTCCTGCTGTCTTTATATGCGGCTTTGTCTATGCCGCTGGCCTCGGCGATGTCCTTGGGCGAAGGGGTTATCCTGAGTCAGGTAGGAGAACCTTTTTCGGCCAACATCGCCTTGGTCGGGGAGTACGATAAAGATGTCAAATTTTCTCAGGTAAGAACGGCTGAATGTCTTTCGTCAATCATCGGAAAAACCCCGAATGCCTGCGATTCGCTTTATGAAGGCCCCTTGATATTTTTGATCAAGCGCAGACCCGATGGACAATATTTTCTCAGGGTGAATGGCGAGCGCGGCGATGA
>CAIRBC010000585.1 GCA_903876685.1 uncultured Nitrosomonadales bacterium
GGCGAGCCGTTACTGACAAAAGCCATTCCTCGTGACCCATGCTGTCAAAATAATGTTGGTAGCTTTCCCCGTTGTTATAGGGCGGGTCAAGGTATGCGCATTTGACAGCACCTGTATGCGTTTTTGTCAGCAACTTAAGGACAGTAAGGTTATCACCATGAATCAGCGTATTTCCTGTGTCTTGTGCGCCAGCAGACCATTTTTCAATTCGCTGCATAACCTTATTAGGTGCATCGTTCGAATTTGACGATACCAATTTCAATATCGCTTTTGTTTGAGTTTTGGCGTTCGTGATTGGTGGGGCTTCAGTCACCTTTATTCGTGCAACCCCGCAGATTGTTGTCATGTTTGTTGCTTCAATTTTACTTCTGCTCATTTAATTTTCCCTTTTTATCATCCCATTCACGAACAACCCGCAATATTTCTTGATCATTTAGTAGGGATAAAAGGTTCAGTAACGCTTTCATAGCAAGCGGTGCATTTGTCCCTCGCTGATATTCCAGGTACGTGCGATAACCAACGCCAACACGCCCAGCCATGTCTTCTTGAGTTATGCGCTTTTTTTCTCTCGCCTCGACCAAAGAGTGCGCGCCGCGAATCAATTCTTTAAGTTCCACTAAAAGCCTTTATTAGATTCAACCGATAGTGAATTAGACCATGCTTTGATAATCAAGTAAATGAATATATCGATAATAGATACAAAAATATCCATATAATCTATATAAATGTAATTTACAATTTGCACTTAGTACATAATTATGTATAATGGAGATATAAAAGCAAACTTTCGGTGAATATCATGACTCAACATTTCCTACTATCCGCTAAAGCCCGTACCCTGTCCGTGCGCCGTGTCTTCCAAATGAACGAAGAACAAGCCTTCAAGATGTTCAAGAAAGTACGTTGGGGCGACAACAAGGAAATCCCCTGCCCGTTGTGCGGCCTAATCCATGAACCGAACTTCATCGCTTCCCGTAATCAATGGCGCTGCAAAGAATGCCTGCACACTTTCAGCGTCACGTCCGGTACGATCTTCGCTTCTCACAAGTTGCCGTTGATGCTTTACCTGGCTGCAATTGCCATCTTCACCAATGCAGTGAAAGGCATTTCAGCCTTGCAACTGAGCCGTGATCTGGATGTTCAGTACAAAACCGCTTTCGTACTGGCGCATAAAATCCGTGAATCCCTGATTGAACAGAGGGATATGGAACAGCTTTCAGGCGAGATTCACATGGATGGAACCTATGTAAACGGTCATATCCGCCCGAAGAACCGGAAAGCGGATCGCCTTGATCGCCGTCTGGCCGAGAATCAACGGCCTGACAAGCGTTGCGCGTTGGTGATGAGCGAGAAGGGCGATGTTCCCGCTGGTGGATCGGTCAAGACGCTGACCTTTGTACTTAGGTCAGAAAATCAGACCGATGTGAACAACCTGGCAACCTCCTTTGTCATGCCGGGTTCCACGATCTGCGCTGACGAGTCGAATGCTTATGACGTGCTTCATGCCAAGTTCGATACCCAACGCGTGAATCACAGCATGGAGTATCGCAGCCCAACCGGAATCACCAACAACCTCGCTGAAAGCTTCTTCTCCCGCTTTCGCCGTATGCAGTACGGACAGATGCACAAGTTCGGCAATCTGTACCTTTCGAACTATGCCAACGAAGCGGCTTACCGCGAAGATACCCGCCGTCATGACAATGGCAGCATCTTTGATGACATCTGCGAAAAGTGTATGAAGTCCCTGACGAGCCATGACTGGTGCGGCTACTGGCAGGGTAACAAGCGCCAGGCTGAATGGCTGGCTGTTTGAGGCAAAATGGAGGTGTTACGGCAGCAGCTTTCAAACGAGTTGCCAGATCATTGCGCCTTTGCCTGAGTTATTGACACGCCCAACCATTTTGACGATGCCTTTCTTTTCCATGCGCTTCACAGCTCCTACGACCAGTTTCAGAACTTTATCCCAGTCCTTGGGTGTTTCAACGGTAAAGCCCTTGATGGCTACCATTGTCTCACCGATCTGACGTGTCGAGAGCGGCGCTGTCGCCGTTCTCAGCGCATTCAGTACCATCTTTCCCGTTTCGCCATGCTCAAACCAGCCATTGGGTTGCCGTGGCGCTTTTGCTTTGATGGTTTGCAGGTCATAATCTGGATCGAACAGCCTGATCGCACCGTCGATGTTGCCGATGGCGGCAGAAAGCTAGCGGATAGTCTCCTGATGCTGTGTCAATAAGCCGGATAATTCAGAACGCTTGGCAACGAGGCAGGATACAACGTGGGATTCTGCCATGACACACCTGCACTTTCGGTATGATGAAAGGTGGTATCATATTGTTTCAGGGCGGGAAATGTCTTGTGCGTTTGCTACATAATACCGGGCAATTAAAGTAAAAAAACTCAACATGTTAGATATTTTGCTTTTCGTGGGTAGTCTATTTGTTAACCGAATATTTACTTCATTTATTCCCGGTACCGCTACGCCACCAGCTCGAATGTCTGAAAGAAGCCGGTGCGTGTGCAAAAATGACTGACCAGACTACCACCCCCAAAAAAATGGGCAAACGCCACGGTTGATACAGCGCCATTAACACAATCATGCAAAGTTTGAGCAGCAGGGCGAGGCCGGACCATTCCAGCAATAGTCGGGGCTTATTCCATAGATCGAGCGCAAACATCGCGATACCACTGAGCAACACGTTAGTCGATTGCGAGGGCAGCGGCGCACCCAACACTTCAGCGCCCAGGCAAATCACTGCGACCAGATGCAAGCTACGCAACGCCACACTCAACCAGCGCAGCGCTGGAGGGCCATGCGCTTTCAAGGCTGCCAGCCCGGCCCTGGCAGGAATTCCAGACTGTCGCCAGGGTTGACCGTCGTTCCCGCCGGGATCATCGCAATGCCATCAGCCCATACTGCGGAGGATATGATGGCAGAGTCCTGCGTCGGGTAGATATCCATGCCTCCGTTGTCGTTGCGACGCACCCGCACGATTTCCATGCGGTTACCCTTGACCGTGTAACTGAAATCGGCGCGCAGGGTCAATGGCAGCGGCTCAAGGCGGGTGAATCCCTGGCAACGGCGCAAAAAAGGACTGACCAGCGTGAGCAATCCACACCACACCGACACCGGATTGCCCGGCAAGCCGATAAAAGCCGCTGTATGCTGAGCAGCCCTGACACTACCAAAAGCCAGCGGTTTTCCTGGCTTGGAGGCAATTTTCCAGACGTCGATCTGACCTTCCGCCTTGACGGCGGTGGTAACATGATCTTCATCGCCTTCGGACATCCCGCCACTGGTCACAATGAGATCAGCACTGGCTGCCGCCTGGCGCAAGGTCTCGCGGGTAGCCTGGAAATTATCCTGAACAATGCCCAGATCGATCAGTTCCACACCCAACCCTTGCAGGAAGCCGCGCATCACATAGCGATTAGAGTTATAAATGCAGCCGGGCGGCAACGGCTCACCCGGCATCACCAGTTCACTGCCCGTAAAAAAAATGGCGACTTTCAGACGGCGAAATACTGGCACACGGGCAATCCCCACCGAGGCCGCCAACCCCATCGCCGCTGCAGAGAAATGACTGCCCGCAGAAAGTATTGCTTTACCGGCCGTCAAATCAGAACCCTTGAGACGCACATGCTGACCTGCTACCGGCAACAGGTTTACGATCACACCCTCCTGAGCAAGCTGACAATCTTCCTGCATGAGCACGGTATCCGCGCCTTCAGGTAGCTGGGCACCGGTAAAAATACGCGCAGCCGTTCCTGCAAGCAGCGGCTCCGGCACTTCCCCGGCAGCCACCCGTTGACTCACAGGAAGGCGTATGCCTGTAGTTGAAACATCATCAAAACGGACCGCATAACCATCCATAGCCGCATTGCTAAAGGGCGGCACCGTGATCGGCGAGATTAGCGTCTCTGCCAGCACACGCCCATAGGCATCCGCCAGATCCACGGTTTCGATTTCAGTAACGGTTCTGGCTAAAGACAGTAACCTCGTCTTGGCTTCGGAATAACTCAGTAGGGCCATAAGAATAGCTTGAAAATTAAACCTTGAATTTTACAGCAATTTCATGCCGACTCGACACCTGCCCAGACAAGGGGCAGGGTAAATTTGACACAACTGGGGCATAACTGTATAACCGAGGTCAGAACTATCACTATATTGCGCGCGGCCATCAATTGATGGTTTTATGGAAATGAACAATTTGCCAATAAATAATTTAACGTGAAACACGCGTAGCGACTTACTCCCGGCTACGCCC
>CAIRBC010000586.1 GCA_903876685.1 uncultured Nitrosomonadales bacterium
ACAGTAAATTCAAAATCAAACAAGCACCACTGCGCCAGCTTTATAACCTGTAAAAATTTCACTAATCATCAGAATTCATCATCTAGGCGCACTTTTAACTCGTCGTTGACAGCATCTTCCGTGTGGCTCAATTTCATCAACCCAGGCTCAAAAACATCACAATTTTCGAGGATCTCCAAATTCATACCCAGCGTTTCTTTCTCGGCTGCCACATTCGCCTGCTCCAGCGACTCAAGCAGCATCACGATCTGCCCATAAGCTTGCCGGTAGTCAGACGAAAGTTCCAGTTGCATCGTAAGATATTCAATCTCTTTAAGAAAATATTTGAGCTCGAAATTAGCATTGCTCAGCACGCTGCCCAGTTTCTCCAGAGTAGCTTTCAAATATATAGTATCGAGTGCCTCGGCGGTGGGTGGGAGTGTCATGGCAATCTCCTGTTAATATGGGTTTGAGATCAGCCCCGATTCTCATAAGCGATTTTCAACAGTTCCTCGAGTAACTTTTGATGCTTTAACAGGTCACCAGGTTCGAGTTTGAGTCGATATGAGCCGCCTCTGCTGTATTCCAAGAGATCAAGACCGGATTGTTCCAGCTTTGCGTCAACGTCATCGCTTCTAGGAAGCTTTATCGAAAGATTCAACGCTGACTTCTTTGGGCTGGTTGTGGCAAAGTTAAAGGCAATTCCCCCCTTCGTAAACCCAATATATGGTTTGTTGTACTTTAATTCCAAAGAAGGATCAAATACCTTACACAGCTCCAATATTTCGTCAGCGATCTTGACCGTCTTCGGAGTGGCTCGTGATTCCCAATATGCACGATCTGCGGGTTCGAGAGTCTCCTCATCGTCATCAACCAAGCCAAGGCGGAGAGCATCGACAACCTTTGTGAAATGAAGACCAATACCATTCCCAGTATCGATAGCAGTCATTTGGAGTGCAACAATAGGGATAAAGCCATTGAACAAACCAATAACATTGAGAAAGCGTGCTGTCACATTCTCGGCGATTAGAACACCGACGTGCTCGTATTGCGGGTAACGGCGGCGTTCTATATCCCAATATTCGATTGTTCGAATGATATGTGTCTCATCAGTCGAACCAAGCTGTAATTCAGTTTCGTATCGAATAAGGCTATCAACGCCCTTGAAGAGTAAGTCGAGACGACCGCCAGATGGTTGTGTCCGCTCCTTATCAATTAACGCTAAATCACCTAGACCAAGAATTGTTGGATCGGCCGCGATAATCTCTTGAACCCATTTTTCGTTGAGTTCGGGGTGATGTCTTAGGGATATCGTCTTTAGTCTAATATGTTTCATGGCAATCTCCTGATTATAGGCTGGCAGCAATACTCTGCTAAAACACAGTATCTGCCATCACTGCGACAGTTCGAGTCGCATGCAGTGCAGTTTATTAGCGACACCAGTGCGACCCAATATGTCGCGTTGACGTGAGAGTATGGTTATTTACGGCATTCTGACTGATGCATTATACAGACGTCGTCATAAGCTGATGTCCTGAATAAAGTAACAGTCATCGCACGATTTATATATAAAAGCAGCTTCATGAATGGGGTCTATATGAATATTCTGGAATCAATCGTAAACAAGCTCAAAAGCGGGCAACGTGTCGTCGTTTTTACGGGCGCTGGCGTTTCAGCAGAAAGCGGTATCCCGACCTTTCGTGACAAGCTGGATGGGCTATGGAACAGGTTTTCGGCAGAAGACCTTGACTGTGCTGATGGATTCAAGGCCAGCCCACAGCTTGTGTGGGAGTGGTATGCGTGGCGTCGAAAAATGATTGTAGATGCCAAGCCCAATCTTGCTCACCACGCCATCGCTCTTATGGAGACCCTGGTGCCGGAGTTCACGCTCATCACGCAAAATGTCGATGGCTTGCACCAGCGCGCAGGCAGCACCAAGGTTATCGAATTGCATGGCAACATCCATCGCAGCCGGTGCTTCGACGAGGATATAGCTATTGATAAATGGGCAGAGACAGATGAGGTTCCGCCGCCCTGCCCACATTGCGGCGGCATGTTGCGCCCGGATGTGGTGTGGTTCGGCGAAGGGTTGTCGGGTGACACATATGGCAAGGCGAAGGAAGCCATACGCAATTGTACGATGCTATTCAGTATCGGCACCTCCAGCCAGATATATCCGGCTGCTGTATTTCCTTATGAAGCTGCGCATCGCGGTGCGATGGTTGTCCAGATCAATCCGAACCCAACCGATCTTGATCAGGTGACTTCATTTATCTTGCGTGGTAAAGCGGGTGAATGTGTGAATGGATGCCGACTATCGTGAATGCAGCCTGGCCAGAGGCGCGTCGCTTGTGAGAATGGGTGAATACACCAATGCTTGCGAGGCTTCTGGAGTATGGATTCAAATATGACGGCTGCTGGGTTGATCAAATTTCGCCTAAATTGAAATTGCTGAACGAACTGCATAATTATTGCATCGTATCCGCTGTTAGCGTACACTAAGCTATGATATTTATTGAAACCTCGATCTTCAGCAAATCCATCCAAGCACTGCTAAGCGATGACGAATACCGCGAGTTACAAGGAGCTCTTCTGAAAAACCCGGCAAGAGGAGATTTGATATCCGGTGGTGCGGGGTTACGCAAGCTACGGTGGGCACGGCAAGGCACTGGTAAAAGTGGTGGCTTGAGGACGATTTATTATTGGGCGGTTAGCTTGGATCGGATTTTATTGGTTTTTGCTTACCCGAAAAGCAAGATGGAAAACTTGACAGACAAGCAATTGGCGTTGTTGGCAAAAGTGGCTAAAGAGGAGTTCGGCAATGGATGATATGATTTTTCAAGAGCTATTGACCGGTGTTCGTGAAGCTGGCGCGATTGTGCGCGGCGAGACTGAACCAGCCAGAATCACAGTAATCAATGATCCTGAACCCAAGGAAATTCGTGAGGCAACCAAACTTACTCAAGCAGAGTTTGCCGAGCTGATTGGCGTCCCGGTTAAAACCCTTCAAAACTGGGAGCAGCACCGAACTAGGCCCACTGGTCCAGCACGCGCTTTGCTGCGTGCGGTGGCAAAAGACCCAGAAACTGTGATTCGTTTACTGGCATCGGTTTAACCGACTACAATTAGACTGTGTACGTTAGTTTTTAGCACCAAGTAATCTAGCGCAAATTCTATGGTTTATATCGAGCCAAGCCCCTTTAACTTTCAAGCCAGCCCACTTTAGTTTCATTTGATTCTACTAATCGAGCTTGGCTCCTTTAATTTTATGGGGTATTCAGCTAATTACAGTGACTAAGATACCGCGCTGAATTTGACGATTTAATATAAAGACTGATCCTATTCGAATTTTTTTTCCAATGATGGTATCTCAAGTTTTATATTTTCATTAAGAACATAAGTGTAGGAAACATCTTCGTCTTCTTCAACTTTATCTTCAATTTGTTCTGTACAGTAACCTTTTATCCAAATCTTTCTCCAATCTGCGGAAAGAACATAGCCAGTATCTGATTCAGAATTAGCTAGTCGTGATGGATTCGCCCACCCTTTTTTCTCTAAAGCAGCAACGGTAATAATTACATGAGCGAGGTGCGGCATGTCTGAAAATAAATTTTCGTGCGCATGTGGCCAAGCATAAACATCACCTTTAGGTTGCCCTTTATCATCAATATAATCACTAGCTCTCCATCCCTTCAAACTATTTACTGTGGCTAAGTTAATATAAGGATGTGAATGAAAAGTCCCAACTAATTCAATATGAGGCCAATATCTATTAAAAAAATCACGTTTCATTTTCAATGATTCATAACTTGGTTGTACCCAATCTTGATGTTGCAGAGCGGATGTTTCCACTGTTGCTATCGTAGCAACTATACGAACGGGTTGATCGCCTCGCTCAGGTAGAACATAGCCCCATAGTAGTCCGTACGTTTCAAGCTGGCTCGTTATTTTGCTATGTTGGGTTTTTTTGTGAAATATTTCATATGCTTCAATCGCAGAAGTAAGTATCTGTGGCACAACATAATCTTCTATTATTATTTGAACTTTCATTGCAATTATCCTCAATATTTAAAAACATTCGTCGTAAGGGGTCAAGCTCGAATTAAATTTAAAACGTCAATGTAAATCAAAGGGGTCAAGAGTAAATCAAAGAATCAAAAGCGTCAGGCTCGAATTAAATTTCGGTATCGATACAAACTCGCTATATCAGCTAAAATTAATCTAGATTGGCCGCATCATACTCGCTTATAAACGTATTCATGAATCGAATAACGAAGTATGAAAAAGCAGCTTATCGCCCCTCCCGCGTCAACAGCCAGCGCTGGAAGGAAGTCTGGCTTTCTCCGGAACGTTTACCCAGCAGAAGTCCTTCGATGCTGATATCTTCGTCAATATCGTCCCAATGAATACCAGTACCTTGACCGATCATACGCCAGCGGCTACGTTCCTCCGGCTTTGCGTGAGCGAGACGGGGATACCAGCCAAGTGGTGCAGAAAGGGTGCGTCCATCTTCCAGATCTACGGTCAACGCTTCTTCGGATACCGATACGTGTTGTGCATTCGGGATTGCAATTTCAGTTTGCGAAATAATCATTCCAAGCCTCCTTCATTTTCTCACTATGAGCTACCACAAGGTTTTCGACCTTGACGAGTTCGCTGCGGCCAAACCCGTTGCTATGTTGCAACCTTACCGGAACCAGCCAGAATTTGGAAACCGCAATTTCGCGCTCGACATGGATATGCCTGGGCTCGTCGCGGTCACCCGCATAGAAGAAAAACCGATAGGAGCCGATTCGCACTACCGTGGGCATCGTAGATTCTCCATTTGGTGTGCTGCGCAAACAGGATGCACTGTAAATGAGCCGAGAGGAAGTTGCAATGGAGTTTTAGTGAGTTTAAGGGGCAGGCTTGCAGCTTGTAGCCCGGCCTCATGTCTGATTACCATCTTCGTTCAGTATGTTCAGATATGCGTCGTACACGAACACGCTGTTGCGACGCTGGACGGTGAGTTCGCAGGTTGGCCTGGTACAGGTTGATGCCGGTAGCATCCGCCGCAATCAGTTTTTGCAACGCGGCGGAAATGTGCGCGCATCGTCATCACCTTGCGCTGTAGCGCACGCAGCTCTGCAAATTCGATATAAACGTTCACGATGCGGTTCAAGGTGCCGAGTTCCTCAGCACCAAGGTAGTTCTTGGCGATGGACACATTTTCCTTGCGAAGGATGCCGCCGGGTCGGGTCGTCTTCAGCCCCATGAACGGTTGGCCAGCGTCCACCCGCGTATGGATCACCTCAGGTGTCGTCTGTCCGTGCGCCGCACAGTGCATCTTGTTCTGAACTGTGGCGAAGAATTGCTGCGATAGTTCTGTATTTGGTGTGTAGTCCACGCTCGTCGCGTAAATGTCGAGCATCTTCTGGTTGAAGCGCCTTTCGGATGAACGGATGTCCCGGATAGGTTCCAGTTGCTCGTCAAAGTAATCCTTTTGCCCCTTGCCAGGCGGGTTTTTCAGCCGCTCGTTGTCCATGGTGAAGCCCTTCACCAGATACTCGCTCAATAGCCCGATGGCCCATTGGCGGAACTGTGTGCCACGGTGACTGCGCACGCGAAAGCCGACGGCGAGGATGGCCTCCAGCCGACAATGGCGGAGCTTGCGGCTGACCTCACGCGCCCCTTCGGATCGAACTACTAAGAAATCCTTACAAGTTGCCGCCTCTGCCAGCTCTCTCTCCACAAAAATGGCTTTCAAATGCAACGTCACATTCTGCGACGTGGTCTGAAACAGCTCGGCGATTTACGCCTGCGTCAGCCAGATCGTTTCGTTCTCCAGTCGACACTCGATCCGTGTGCGCCCGTCCTCGGTCTGATAAAAAATGAACTCAGATTGCGGCAATGTTTCGTCGCTCATGCCGCCACCTCCGTTTCTTCGTGTGCGTTCAGTCTGGTCTTGCCGGTGAGCAGTTCCTGCATCATGGCTTGCTTGAGGGTGCGGGTCTTGGTTAGCCGCTGCTCAAGCACCGCAAGTTCTGCATCCATGTCGGAGAGCACGGCAGCGCTGGCGGTTTGCTCGTCCTGGGTCGGCGGCACGCTCATCTCAAAGGTTTTAAAAGTCGGCAGGCGCAAGGAGTCGACCATCGTAATCAGTTGTTCAGGGTCAATCCGACCATCAATCATGTCCATAACACGAATACACTTCACACCGTTACGCACCGCCTTGCCGGCTTGCACAATACCGTAAGCAATTGGGCGGACAGGGTCAGTCAGGTTTTCCAGGTTCATGCAATCCCAATCCTCCGGAATCATCCCCACCAAGGATAGGAAATTCAAGCACACAAGTCAATATATTTTCGGCGACCATGCCCCGAGTC
>CAIRBC010000587.1 GCA_903876685.1 uncultured Nitrosomonadales bacterium
AAGTCGCTACGCGTGTTTCACGTTAACCGCCCCGTGAGTCCGTCCGGCGACAGGACGTTTTTGATCTTAGAGAACAGACAAGAGGTAATTTGCTGCAAACGTCGGGTTACTATCGACTTTCAACGCTAAGGAAATTGTTTTTCCATGACGTAATCGTCCATGAAGTAACCGCCCCCAATATCAAATACGGCTTCTTCGCGTAACTGGAAGCCGGCTTTAGTATAGAAGGCAATCGAGCTTAGATTGCGTTTATTTACCTGAAGCATCAAGAGACTTCTATGCTGTTTGCGCAAAGCGGTTGTTACATGGCGCAGCATCAACTCGCCCAGGCCTTTAGAACGGAATGCTTCGAGCAGATAGAGTTGTTCCAACTTCATTTCTGCTGGATTTGCGGTGAGCGCATAACTGCAATAACCTACCGCCTGGTTGTTTAACCAGAGTATTTCAAACCAGCGGTCTGTGGCATTGATATAGTTGCTCAAATTTTCGCTGGTGTATCTTCCTGCCAGCATGTATTCAATCTGCGCCAGGCTGACTATGCTGGCATAGTGAGCGCGCCAGATGCTGGCTCCCAATTCTGCAACAACCTTGAAGTCGGCCGTGGTTAATGCTTCAAGTCGTGCATTTTCAGTAACGGACATGAGATTTTCCTCTGTGCTTTGCTCCATGAGTCGGCATCGGTTTCGGAGCCAGAACGGTTACTTCAGTTGATAGACTCCCAGCGAGCGATCGCAGCGATATTATTTGCCTTGGTGCGTCCGCTGGAATCCATGTCCACCAGCGGCTTCGAATATCCCGGATGAAGGGGCAAGCGTTCGGCAAGGTGTGACAGCATATTTTGAAAGCGACGATCAGTGGCGAGATCGACACGTCCGCATACGCAGTAAGTTTCACGTCCGACGGGAATGAAATCGACCGCCATGCCTGCGGTTGCCGAGCGTAAGGCAAAGGTTACATCGGCGTAACCGGCCGCTACCGCGAGCGTGACACCTGAATGGGTGAATTCTTCATGATGGTAGCCTCGTATGGCTTTGGGTTCGATATGTTTTGCCTTGAGCAATTCATCCAGACGCTGCCGCGTGCCGGCTTTTGCCTGTCGATTGATGAAGCGAATTTCAGGGCGAACCAGGTCTTCGATGCCCTTGATACCCAGCGGGTTGCCGTGTGCGACCACCAGACCCAGTTCGCGCCGCATAATTGGCATCGCGAAGTAACGCGGGTCAGCCCATAATTCTTTTATTCTGCTTTGGCTGATCATTTTTTCGGAAAAATGGAAGCCGGCTATATCGGATGTGCCTGAACGTATTGCATCGATGGCTTTTTGCGAGCTCATAAAGCGTATGTCCCAGGCGGGCAGAAGTCCTGCCTGCATACAGTCTTCCAGCACCAGGTCGTGACTGCAAGCCAGTCTGATTTTTAACGGGGCGGTGACGAAGGCGTTGCGGAAACTGCTTTCGAAGGCCTGTTGTTCCTGATGCGCGGCTTGCTGGATGCTACGACTGTAATTACCGATCAAATTTTTCAATTGGGTGCCGGCCAGTGTTAGTACGCTGCCATGCCCCTTGCTTTTGACCACCAGTTTCATTCCTAGGATCGCTTCAGTCGATTCCAGCTTTCCCCACAAAGTCCGGTAGGAAATCCCTAGTTTGTCGGCCGTTGCCCTGACGGTCCCGCTCTCGGATATACCTTCCAGATATTGGGCGATGGCGGTTAAATCCAGGTTTGATTCGTCAAAGCGCCACTCGATTCCGATATTAATGTTCAGTGTCATATATGCAATTCGATTCCTAATGAATATTCATTTGGTCTAACATAATTAAAGGTTGAGCCTTTATGGGTTGTGTCATTTTTGAACGGTGTTGCAATAAAGGACGAATGATTCGGCCTGGACAGGTCATTATTTCAATGCCATGCGCTGCTGAGGCATATTCCGTCAGTTGCAACTAAACTAAATTCCTTGAGTAACTTTATGTTTGCAATTAAAAATTTCAGAATAATTGACGGGGCATTTTTAAATATATTGGATTTTATTCTCATATGTATCCATTTTCATATATGGCATGTATTTTGCGTATTGTCCCGGTAGATTGAACAGGAGGTAACGACAGTAACAGAGAAATCGGCAGGCTACACTGGGAGCTACGCCACGAAATCTCATTCATGATAACAAAAATATCAGGAATTTAATATGATTTGACTTTCATATTAATGTTCGATTTAATAGATGTATCCGCGCGCCAGGATGAGTTGCGTGGAACGGTGGTTATAGCGCAGCAAATCTAATAAAGAGGAGGCAAATCGATGCAAAAAAGTCTACATATCGATCCGATCAAGTGCACAGGGTGTTTGCAGTGCGAGATGGCATGTTCTTATGAGCATACCGGGGTCATTAATCCATCAAAATCAAGAATCAAGGTATTCAGCTTCGAACATGAAGGACGCAAGGTTCCCTATACCTGTACCCAATGTGCGGATGCCTGGTGCATGCAGGCATGCCCGGTAGATGCGATCAAGCTGGATACGGTTACCGGTGCCAAATTCGTCGTGGAAGCGACCTGTGTGGGCTGCAAGGTATGCACTATCTCCTGCCCTTTTGGTACTATCAATTATATGGCCGACGTAGGCAAGGTGCAAAAATGCGACCTGTGCAGCGGCGATCCTAAATGTGCACAAGCTTGTCCAACCGGCGCCATCACCTATGTGGATGCAGACTGGACCGGTCTGGACAAGATGCGCGCCTGGGCGAGCCGTGCCAACACTGCAGTTCTTTGAGGAGGAAGCAATATGTCTTGGAATAAAAAGGTTCTTCGTGTCAACCTGACTGCTGGCACCTGTACGCCCGAACCGTTGAATATGGAGTGGGCCATGGATTATCTGGGCTCACGGGGACTGGGCACCAAATATCTTTCTGAAGAAATCGATCCCAAGGTGGATGCGCTTTCTCCTGAAAATAAACTGATCATGGCTACCGGTCCGTTAACCGGCACGATGGCCTCAACCGGGGGGCGTTACACCGTCGTCACCAAGGGACCGCTGACAGGCGCGATTGCCTGCTCCAATTCAGGTGGTTTCTTCGGTGCAGAACTGAAATTTGCCGGCTGGGATATGATTATTTTCGAAGGCAAGTCACCCAAGCCCGTTTATCTCTACCTGGAAAACGAGAAGGCTGAACTGCTGGATGCAGGTCACCTGTGGGGCAAGTCTACCTGGCACACCGAAGAAGCCATCAAGGCCGGTCACCAGGATCCGCAGATTCGCGTTTCCTCCATCGGTCAGGCAGGTGAAAATGCAGTGCTATATGCAGGCGTGGTCAACGATCTGCACCGCGCAGCCGGTCGTTCGGGCGTGGGTGCGGTGATGGGTTCAAAGAATCTCAAGGCGGTTGCAGTTCGCGGCACCCGTGGCGTTGCCAATGTCAGGGATATGACTGAATTCCTTAAAGTCACCGCCGAGAAGAAAAAGGTGCTGGCTGATAATGGCGTCACCGGTCAGGGCTTGCCTAAATACGGTACACAGGTACTGATGAACGTCATCAATGAAAGCGGTGCGTTGCCGACGCGCAACTCCAGGGATGTGCAGTTCGAAGGGGCGGGCAAAATTTCTGCCGAAGCAATGCATGAGAAGCGTCCTACTGATGGCAAGCCACATTTGCTGACCAACGCAGCCTGTTTCGGTTGCACCATTGCCTGTGGTCGTATCTCGCAGATGGATCAGACACACTTTAGCGTCGTGAACAAGCCGGAATACTGGGGCGCTTCAGGCGGTCTGGAATATGAAGCTGCCTGGTCGCTGGGCGCTGCCAATGGCGTGAATGATCTGGAAGTGCTGCAATATGCCAACATATTGTGTAACGAATATGGCATGGATCCCATTTCCTTCGGCGCTACGGTGGGTGCGGTAATGGAATTGTATGAAATGGGTGTGTTGACCAAGGAGCAGATCGGCATCGAAGCGCCGTTTGGCTCTGCTCAGGCGCTGGCTGGGCTGGTCGAAATGACGGCGAAGAGTGAAGGATTTGGCAAGGAGATTGGTCAGGGCTCGAAGCGTCTTTGTGAAAAATTTGGTCATCCGGAACTGTCGATGACCGTCAAGGGGCAGGAATATCCAGCCTATGACCCGCGTGGCATTCAGGGCATGGGTCTGACTTATGCCACTTCAAATCGGGGTGCCTGTCATGTGCGTTCCTATACGGTGGCTTCAGAAATACTCGGGATCCCCATCAAGACCGATCCACTGGTCACCGATGGCAAGCCGGGTCTGGTAATGGCGTTCCAGGATGCTACCGGAGTCTTTGATTCTGCAGGGATCTGCTTGTTCACCAGTTTTGCTTGGGGTTTGGCTGACATTCAACCGCAGATCGCCGCAGCCTGCGAAGGTGACTGGTCGATGGAAAAACTGAATCTGGTTGGCGAGCGCGTCTGGAATATCGAGAAGCAGTTTAATTTGGCAGCCGGCTTTACCAAGGCCGACGATACTTTGCCACCCAGACTGCTTAAAGAAGCGGCCAAGACCGGGCCTGCCAAGGGTCTGGTCAATGGTCTGGACAAGATGTTGCCTGAGTATTATCAGATTCGAGGATGGGATACCGAAGGGGTGCCCAAAGCCGAAACACTGGCTCGACTAGGACTTTAATCCTGACCCCGCCGCCTGAAAGGGCGGCGGTTTTTTATAATCGAGAGAAAATACATGAAATATCTGATTTTAGGTAATGGGCCCGCTGGCGTGATCGCCGCAGAAACCTTGCGCGGAAACGATCCAGCCAGCCAGATTGTGTTGGCTGGCAGTGAGCATGAACCGCCTTATTCACGCATGGCAATTCCCTATCTGCTGGAAGGTAATATTGACGAAGCCGGCACCTATCTGCGCAAAACGCCGGATCATTTTGCAAAAAATGGCATTACTCAGCTAACGACGCGCGCAGTGTTGCTGGAGGCGGATAAGCATCAGGTACAATTTGCAGATGGTCACTGTGAAAGTTATGACCGTCTGCTGATCGCGACTGGTTCGCATCCGGTGCGCCCGCCAATCCCCGGGATAAATCTGCCACAGGTGCATAGCTGCTGGACGCTGGAAGATGCACGCGCCATCGCGGCACTGGCGGTAAAAGGTAGCCGGGTAGTGCAGTTGGGTGCAGGTTTTATTGGTTGTATCATCATGCAGGCGCTGGCCGAGCGCGGTGTGGCTTTGACGGTTGTCGAAATGGGCGATCGCATGGTGCCACGCATGATGACGCCTACCGCTGGTAATATGATCCGCGAATGGGTGGAACAAAAAGGCATTACCGTGCGCACACAGGCAAGTGTTGAAGCGATTACGGCCGGTGTGGACTCGGCCTTGCTGGTGAAACTCAGTACCGGTGAGTCGCTGGCCTGTGATCTTTTGATTGCTGCTGCCGGTGTCGCGCCCAATATCGAATTCTTGAAAGGGACTGCGATTGAAGTAGGCAGAGGCGTGCGGGTGAATGCGCGGATGCAGACTTCCATACCGGATATTTATGCGGCAGGGGATGTGGCAGAGGCACCCGATATGTTCACCGGGGCGCCACTGGTTTCTGCAATTCAGCCAAACGCCGCCGATCAGGCCAGGGTTGCTGCGCTTAACATGTCAGGCAAGCAAACTGCATTGCCGGGGGTACTGCCTATCAATGTGCTGGATACGCTGGGACTGATTTCCTCGTCCTTTGGTCAGTGGTGGGGTCTTGAGGAACAGGACGGAGTGGAGTTGGTCAACCAGCAAAATCACCATTACATCAGTCTGCAATTCGATCAGGATGTGCTGATCGGTGCGACGACCGTGGGGCTAACCCAGCATGTTGGTGTGTTGCGTGGCTTGATTCAGAGCAAGACACATCTGGGTCGCTGGAAAGCCATCCTGAAGGACGCACCGTTGCGCTTTCCCGAGGCCTATCTGGCTTGTCAACAGTCGCATTTTCTGAAATAAATGCTGATCACCTTAAAACTCTACGCCAGTCTGGCCGACTACCTGCCCCCGGGAAGCAGCAATAACCGGGCGGAGGTGGCGGTGGGCGAGGATGACTCCGTGGCTGATATTCTGGAACAATTCCGCTTGCCTGAGAAATGGGTGAAACTGGTGCTGATTAACGGCGTCTATCTCGATCCTGCAGAGCGTCAGACCAGACGCTTTGTGGCGGGAGATCATCTCGCCATCTGGCCGCCTATCGCAGGCGGTTGAGTTGACTGAAGAAACACTGGAAACACTGCGGCGGGAGATGTCCACCTCTCCCAGCATCTTCGCTGAGGATCTGCATAAGGCTTTCCCGGGTTGTGTCAACGGCGGTCCGGTTGAGTTTTATGCGAGCCATGCTGCTGCGACGATGCATATCATCCTCAAACCCGCTCAGGATCGTGTGATCGCACTGATACGCATTTCGACTCTGCTAGTACAAATTCATTTTACAACCGGTAACAATGCCCAGCGCAAAGCGATGCTCAAGCGCATGGATAATTATATGCAGCGCGGCGGAGGTTGATGCATTCGTATCTCTCCAAGGTAGTAAATCCAAACATATCTGATCACGGTTATGATTAAGTTTGCTCAAACTTTAGTTATTTTGCATTTATTGTTCATTTAATTTTCAGTTATTTCCCGCTTTGCTAGAGACATTGCCGTTCGCTACCGGTTAGTACGCCTGCCGGGTGTGCTACAATGTAAAGCGTGCCGAACCGGTCTACCGGTCTTCCGCTTTGCCGTAACATAGCGACATGGGCAAAGCTGTATTTTTGATACGTGCGAATTACTGTTATGCCTCCTAAAATCTTGAACAAAGCTAAAAAACTGATTTCAACCAAAGTTGACGTTTTGAACAAGCGACCCAAAAGAGCGAAATTACTTCGAAAAACTGAAGAGGATAAATCTGCTCAAATTTCTAATACTGATGATTTTAAAGTTGAGAAAATTCTGCAGGAACTGCAGGTGCATCAGATTGAATTGGAGACGCAGAATGAGACTTTGCGGCAAGCTCAGATCGAATTGGAAGAGTCGCGCGCCCGTTACATGGATTTATATGATTTCGCACCCGTCGGCTATATTACGCTGAACACTCAAGCTCAGATAACAGAAATAAACTTCACCGGAGCTGCCTTGCTGGGTGTAGAAAAACCCTATTTGCTAAAGCAGCGTTTTGCGCCTTTTATTGTGCCTGAAGACCAAAATGGCTGGTATCGGCATTTCTTGTTGCTACTACAGCATGACATAAAACAAAACTGTGAAGTTATCCTTCAGCGCCAAGACGGTACGCGCCTGGATGTCCGGCTGGATTCCTTACGATTAACCCATGAGGGTCATGTTTTAGGGGTGCGGGTGGTGGTGTCTGACATTACTGAGCGTAAACTGGCTGCGCGTAAACTGGAGGAGGAGCGAGGCCGTGCTCAGATGTATCTCGACACCGTCCAGACGGTGATTGTTGCACTGGATAAATCGGGCATGATCACCATGATTAATCGCGCCGGATGTAAATTGCTAGGCTACCGTGAAAGTGAGTTGATCGGACTTAACTGGTTTGAAAAATGCCTGCTCCAACCGGAAGGAATGACCGATGTCTTTCCAAAATACCAGCAGATCTTTACGGTGAATCTGTCTGCTGCGGAATATTATGAATACCACGTCGTTTGCAGTAATGGTTCGACACGATTGATTGCCTGGCACAACAGTTATACTACCGATGACAACAACAACATCGTCGGTATTATCAGTTCGGGACAAGATATTACTGAACAAAAAAGGATGGAGGCTCAGTTATATAAATTGGCGCAAGCGGTAGAGCAAAGCCGCGAAAGCGTCATCATCACCAATCTGGATGCCGAAATTGAATATGTAAACGATGCCTTCGTTGAAAAATCAGGCTATAGCCGTGCAGAAGTGATCGGTAAAAATCCGCGCCTACTGCATTCTGGAAAAACTCCGTCTGAGACACACGCCAACCTTTGGAATACCCTGGCTGAAGGTCAAATATGGAAAGGCGAGTTAAATAACCGGAGCAAGGACGGTACTGAATATACCGAGTTTGCCAGCATTACCCCCATTCGACAAGCCGATGGACATATCAGCCACTATGTCGCGGTTAAAGAAGATATTACTGAACGTAAGCAAATCGCGATCGAGCTGGATCGTCACCGGTATCACCTTGAAGTCCTGGTACAGCAACGCACAACTGAGTTAAAGGAGGCAAACAACAAACTGCTGGACACTCAATTTGCCATGGAAAGTGTCGGAATAGCCATTCATTGGGTCGATGTGGATACCGGGCAATTCATTGAGGTGAATAAATTTGCTGCGGATATGCTGGGATACACCGTCGAAGAAATGCTCGGCAAGAAGGTACCCGATATTGATCCCAACTTTCCGATTGACACCTTCAGGAATATTGCCGACAGGCTACGCCAGCAAGGTAAAGCTCAAATTGAGACGTTTCACTTAAGCAAGGATGGTCGCTTGATCCCGGTTGAGGTCACTATTTATTACCTGCCGGCCAAGGCAGAAAATCTCGATCGATTTATTGCTTTCGTTACCGATATTACCAAACGGAAGGAAATCCAAAACGACTTGATACTGGCCAAGGAATTAGCCGAATCAGCCACACGCGCCAAGAGCGCGTTCCTTGCCAACATGAGCCACGAAATCCGTACCCCGATGAATGGCGTGGTCGGCATGGTGGATATTCTGCAACAGACCTCGCTAAACGCTGAGCAACAGCGGATGTTAAACACCATCCAGGATTCTTCGCTGGCGCTGTTGCATATCATCAACGACATTCTCGATTTCTCCAAAATTGAGGCAGATATGCTGATTATGGAGAGCCTGCCGGTGCGGTTGCGAGAAGTGGCAGAGGAAGTAGCGCTGTTGTTGGCCACTATGGCCAATCGCAAGAATTTAGAGCTGCTGTTATTTGTTTCCCCAAAACTTCCGGTTTGGATAGTCTCGGATCCGGTGCGACTACGCCAGATCTTGTTCAATCTGCTCGGCAATGCGATGAAGTTTACTTCGAATACCCCGCAAGGGCGGGTGATCCTTTATCTGGAACCCTGCAGTATGCCTGACAGCAGTCGCGGATTGAGGATTCGCATCTTGGACAATGGCATCGGCATGAGTGACGAAACGATTAACAGTCTATTCACCCCCTTCACTCAGCTGATCTTTACCCAGAGCCTGCACTGCCGGACACGGTGACTTGTGTCGCATAAGCCA
>CAIRBC010000588.1 GCA_903876685.1 uncultured Nitrosomonadales bacterium
AATCGTTTACACAAAAAACAAGCGAGTGCCGCTACGGTAAAGGGCTTTTCAAGACTAAAATCAAAATCAAGTGTTTCAGGATAATTGGCGGGTCGCTGAGGTACCGAGGCCGAAAGCAGAATCACCGGTAAATCGGCGCTGGAAATCGAGTTTCGCAATTGTTTGAGGAAGTGCCAGCCATCCATGCGCGGCATTATCTGGTCGATCAGTACCGCACTGAAGCAAGCCGGTTCCGACTGGATCATTTTCAATGCGCTGTCACCATCTTCGGCCTCGACGACCGGATAACCCCAACCTTCGCACAAATCGCGCAGATAGAGTCGATTCTCGCTGCTATCGTCGGCAACCAGCACGGCTCCTGAGGCCGCTTCCAGCGTGTCCATACAAGCACGGCAATGCCACTCTGCCACCTCTCGCTGAGGTGGCGTTGTAACGGGCAACCTGAGTGTGAAGTAGAAACGCGCCCCAAGCTGCGGGATGCTTTCAAACCTCAGTTCGCCACCCATGGCGCGTACCCACTCCCTCGCTATCGTCAGTCCCAGCCCCAATCCGGGTATTCCATGAGCATTGCCCCCTCGAGCAAAAGGTTCGAATACCGAAGCCTGGTTTTCCGGGGGGATCCCCTCACCATCGTCCACAACTTCAAAGCGAAGCGGTATACGTCCATTGAAATTGTGTGTAATGGGTTCTGCTTCACGCGAAATCTGCAGGTCAATGCGGCCGGCTCTGGTGTATTTGTTGGCGTTTTCGATCAGATTCAACACCACCTGCAGCAAACGTACCCGATCGGCTACCACCGCCCTGGGCAAGCCCTGCTCCAAACTGACCGTGATAACATTCTCGCTTACACCGGACATAATACAGGTGGATTGACGGACTTCGGTGGCAAAAGCGTCGAGTAGCAGTGTGTCTTCGCTTATCTCCATCTTGCGATTGCCCGACGAAGTGAAGTCAAGCAAATCCCCGATTAACCTTTGCAACTGCTCGCTGCTGCGCTGAATCGTCTCCAGTTGGCGCAAAACTTCCCCTTCAGTCGACTTCACCAGCAACCGGGTGTATCCCAGAATGGTGTGCAAGGGGGTTCGCAATTCGTGATTGACGCTGGTCAGAAAACGCGACTTGGTAGCGCTGGCATGCTCCGCCTGTTGTGTCCGCAGTACCAATTCTGCATTGATATTTTCCAGTTGCTGCCTGTATCGTTCGTTCTGCAAATCCTGTTGCTTCCGTTCAGTGATGTTGCGAATCGCGGTGACACGCATCGAGTTTTCTGGCGCGCCGACTGCCTGGCCGTGAGTTTCAAGCATCAGTTGTCTTCCGTCCTTATGCACGAAGGCATGCTCGATGCGGCTCTCCTTGCCAGACCTGATCGCGGACTCGATCGCCTGTTTCCCTTGTTCTGGAACGATTTCTGTCACCAGTCGCCCGACCAGTTCCTCGCGAGCATAGCCGATCATGTCAAGCAATTGCTGATTTACGTCGACAATGCGACCGTATTTGGTCACGGCTACACCTTCGAAAGTAGCACTGGCCAGTATGCGAAAACGCTCTTCGCTGATATGCAGTTCGTTCAGCACACGTTCGAGTTCGCTCATATCGATGAGAACGCCGAACAGGTGATCTTCCCCGTCGAACGCGGTAAGGTGGATTGACCCGAGCACGGGAATGATTCGCCCAGATTTTTGGCGGATTTGCGTAGTGAAATTCTGTATCTGGCGCTTCACTTTAAATTCGGCGAGACGTTGCCTCCGCTCTACAGGATCCGGCCAGAGGTAGAGTTCCTCACTGGTACGGCCGATGACTTCCTCTCGCGCATAACCACACATATTCAGAAAAGCGTCATTGATTTCGATAAAGATTCCGTCGGAGACGCGCGACAGTGCCATGCCAGCCGGACTATTAGCCACTAGCATACGCAGTCTTTTATCTTCCTTCTTTCGGTTAGTGATGTTAGTCACAGCCCCTATCAGCCCCGATATCTGACCTTTCTCATCGTAGACAGGTGAAGCACTGATGTCGACATCATAGATTGGTTTATCCCGGCCAGAGGCACGTGCCACGACTTCGGCTCGGAGAGGCTGACCGGTTTCGATTATCTGCTGTTTGAGAGTTGCTATCGCAGGAACATAGGCAGAATCAATCAATTCAGCATCGGTTTTTCCAACAACCTGTTCGACTGAATAACCGAGCGTGGAATTGGCCAGCCATTGGTAGCGGAGTTGCAGATCCTGTTCGAACACCGTCACTGACGCGTGAGCGAGAGCGACTCGCAGTCGCTGTTCGCTCTTGGCGGCTGCCACCGACGCCGACTTGATTTCAGTGATGTCCGTGACCATAGCCACAAAACCTTTGACCACGCCCAGTAAGATATCCGGAATATAGCGCACCAGCGTGTAACGGACACTGCCATCGATTGCTTTGACCTGTGATCGTTCAAATTTTTGTTCCGTGCCGGCCAGGGTGGCGATGACATGGCGCTCATTACTGCAGTAAAGTTCCGACCCGAGTAACTCTAGTAGGCTCAAGTCGCGCATTTGTGCAGGCGAACGGCCGAACCAGTCCAGATAGGCTGCGTTGGCGTAAAGGCAGCGCAGCCCGGTATCCCAATAAGACAACATATCGGTGGTGCTATCCGTCATCACGCGTAGCATACGCTCACGTTCAGACAAGATGCGTCTCGCTTTCATCCTCAGTTGAATCGGAACTCTCGTCAGTCGTGCGGCTCGTCTGTCGATATTCTCTCGGACCCAGCCCGTAACGCCGACGAAAAGCTCTGGAAAAGTCACTTGAATTTTTGTATCCGGCCTGGTCGGCTATTAACTGGATCTGTCTGTCGGTGTTCGAAAGTTGTATACGCGCTTTTTCGAGTCTCAGGTCGATAAAATACTCAAATACGGTCATGCCGAAGCGCTGACGAAACAGTTCGGTGAGTTTCTTTTCATTAGTGCCCTGTTTCCGCGAAAAAACATCCAGTCCTAACCAGGTCGTATCATCGGCGCGCAATTCTGCGATAGCACTGTTGACGATTTGGTCATCCCTGGAGATTGAGAAATGGTCAATTGACCGCTCCTTGCCATTTTGGCCGATTCCCGTCTCTGCCGCTAACAGTCTGGGCTTGAGATGGACGTAAAGTCTGGCCAGTACCTCTTCAGCACTGAATGGTTTCCCAACATAATCAACGCCGCCAGCCGAAAATCCTTCCAGTTTGTGCGCAACACTGGTATTAGCCGACAGAAATATCACCGGTATCTCGCTGGTCGCTGGATCCGCCTTTAGCCGTCTGCAAGCGACGAAGCCATCCATCTGCGGCATGGACACATCCAGCAGAATAACGTCGGGTTGGCCATCGACCGCTTTACGTAGCCCGTCCACGCCATCGAGTGCCACCATAATTTCGAGAGGATGTTCCCTAAGATAGGTCACCAGCAACGCTACCGATTCCATTTGGTCGTCGATGATCAGGATGCGAGGTAAGACAGTCGCCATAACAAGTTTCCACAGAACGGGGCAAAGCACCCCCTTAATACGATCAATTATTTCGCGAATCACCCAAACTGGTCAAGGATCATGCACAGCGGGATCATACAACGGGGTCAGGTCTAGCATTGATGCAAGTACAACGGGGTCAGGTCTAGCATTGATGTATGCACACAACGGGGTCAGGTCTAGTGCCCACACTAATGTAAATAAAAAATTGTGCTTATTGAATAGCTTGACTTGAACTAACGGGCATGGCAAATTGCCACCCCTGATGATGAAACCCATCATGCCCGTTTCCCTGATAGACCCACTAGCCACTCCACTAGCTTGCCAAAAGACAGCAACCAAGTGGCTGGTTATCTCCCCATCCCTCTCCCGCAAGCGGGCGAGGGAGAAGACGATCGCTGCGCGAGTTTCACGTTAACATTAGTCCACTTGATCAGTACGAGGTGCACCATGCAAACCGTCAATATTCATGAAGCCAAAACGCAATTCTCGCGTTATGTTGATCAGGGGTGTGCCGGTGTGGAGATAATCATCGCACGAGCAGGCAAACCAGTGGCACGTCTGGTGGCCTTGGCAAGTGCCGGAAATGAACCGCGCAAACTGGGGAAAATCAATTTACTTTCCCTGAACATTTCGACAGCCTTCATGCAGAGGATTGGGTCGCGATGTTCGAGCAATAAATGGCCGCGCATATTTATTTGCCAGATACAAATGTATTGCTGGCGGGATTGCTTGCACCGGAATGTCCGCCGATTGATGTGGTGAAAAGCTTGACGGATGCGTCTAATACCGTGTATTTCAGTGCCGCGAACATTTGGGAGCCATCAAGCATTCGTTGAACAGGGCTAATTTTGACTTTTCACCCGAAGACATTCATCGCTTAGCACAGAACACCGGCTTTAACGAGTTAAGGGTAAAGGGCGAAGATTGTCATCCCTTGGTAACTTTGCCATGACATCACCGCGATCCGTTTGATCGCTTGTTGATAATACAGGCACAATCGCTACCAGCCTATTTACTAACCACTGATGGCGTGTCACCTGACCTTGAATTCTTCAATTTAACTGTGTTTTTTACAATTATAGTGACCCATTAATTATTCGGGTAATCGGGACTGGTCAAGTTACTTTCCAGGTGGCGGCCGTAGCGCAATGAGCACTGCAATGACCAGTATTAGCAGCAGGATCAGTTCGAGGAACACATTTACCAATTCGTTCCGCGCAACACAATGGCGCAGTGTGTTTCATCAGGCAGGGCGATGGCGCACATCCGCAACTGTATCAGCGCTCCATCCGGCCGCCTCACGACAATATCCTGATTGATTCCGTCCGTGCGGTTTTCGGTAATGAAGGTACATTGATCGTTCAGGTCGCAATGCTTTGCACAATCCGCCCCCTGCAAAATGCCGGGGCATAACTTGTCCAGAGCAGTTTGATGTCCTAGCAAGCGGCAGGCCGCAGCATTATTGGCAATGACACGGCGACTTCGGGTTATAAAAATTATCCCTTCGTCGAGATTGTCGAATACCAGTTGTAATTCCGGCAAACTGATCATTTTATTTGCTGAAATAATTTCGCGTGCCGCTTAGCCCGCAAAAAATGCGAGCCATGTCTGGATCAGTCGCCGCTGACTTATTTACTCAAAGAGAGTAAATAAACGATGTAATCACCCTTTTCCTTGGAGGTGCAACCTCTGGAAAGCACATCCACACAATGTTCGTCAAACTGTTCTTCAGTCTTCTTCATTTTCGAGAAACGATCCGGATTCACTACCGGCGAGAGCGAAGCAATCGTTTTACCCGTCTTGGAATGCTTGCCTGGGTTGACTGGGTTGTCGGTATGACAATCCGAGCAGGATACCTGCTTACCCTTTACTTCATGTTTTTTGATATAAAATGCGCGTCCCGCTTCTGCATTGAGCGTGTAGGTGGCATCCACCCCTTTGACAAGCGCCGCATATTGTTTAACGAGTTGTTTGGCAGCATCGACGTCAGCCTGGACTGGCAGACTCAAAACACCCAGAGCTGCAAGTACGACAAAAGAGAGTTTACGCATTTTTGAATCATCCTCCCAAGGAATTAAATTTGTATGGTATTGCAGACTATTATAAATCGCTTCAGCCTTGTGACAAGGTTTTTAAATGTACAATACACTTGATTGCCATGTCAATGCTGGCTCAGAAAATACCACATTCGCTATATATTAACATAATGCCTGAATAAGCCAATCAATGCCTGAATCAACTCATCAATGATTGAAGAATACAAGATTATTATTGTAGGTGCGGGTCCCGCCGGCCTTTCTGCCGCCACCCATGCGGCGGAATTGGGTATCTCGCATCTGCTGCTCGAAGCTGGCGAATATCCTGCCTATACCATACACAAGTTTCAGAAGGGCAAGCTGGTGATGGCCGAACCGGCCGTGTTGCCACTGCGCAGTCCGATGAGTTTTGCGGCAGGCTATCGCGAAAATATTCTCGAGTCCTGGCAACAAGACCTGGAAAAGCATCGGGTAAAGCTGCGTCTGAATGCGCAAGTGGACACCATTCGGGGACAACGTGGCAATTTTCAACTTGCTCTGACCACCGGTGAAATATTCAAAGCTGAATTTGTCGTGCTGGCAATCGGCCTGCAAAGCAACATACGCAAATTGTCTGTGGCGGGAGCAGACTTGCCGAACGTGCAATATCAGCTTAGCGACCCAGACGAGTTCAGGGATGAAACCATCGTGGTGGTGGGCGGTGGCGATGCCGGTGTAGAAAATGCGCTGGCGCTGGCTGAGCATAACCGGGTATTCCTGATCAATCGTGAAGAAGAATTCAGCCGCTGCAAAGAGCGCAATTTCAATCTACTGCAGGCGGCCATCAAGACCGGCAAGATAGAGCCACGCGTCAATGCAGTGGTGAACAGCATTGAGTCAGAAGACAAAAATGGATTTTCTCTGAAGTTTGTGGTTCAGACCCTGGAGGCAGTCGAAACTATTGCCTGCCATCGCGTGATTGCGCGTCTGGGTGCAAACCCGCCGCGTGCGCTGGTGGAAAGTTTTGGGGTGACATTTCCCAATAGCGATCTCGGTTCTGCGCCCGAATTGTCAGAACATTACGAGACCAATGTAGCGGGGCTATATATTGCCGGTGCGCTAGGCGGTTACCCCCTGATCAAGCAGGCCTTGAATCACGGCTATGAGGTGATCGAATATATCCTGGGGAATCAGATAGAACCGGCGGATGAGCCCTTGCTCAAGCAGAAAATTTCCAATTTCAACGCTTCCTGTACCGTCAGCGAGGCGCTTGCCATGCTCAGGCGCAATGTGCGCATCCTGTCCGGCCTCAATCCTTTGCAACTGCGCGAACTATTGCTCGAAAGCCGGGTGTCGATATATCCGCCCGGCGAAGTAATTTTCAAACGCAATGATTACAGCAATAGTTTCTTTTCGGTTGCCGAAGGAGAACTCGCCGCGCTGGTGATCAACAAGGATAATAATGAAATATATTATCCGATCAAGGCGGGCAGTTTTTTCGGCGAAATGGGGCTGATTTCCGGACGCCGCAGAACTGCCACCATCAAGGCTGTGACCAGTTGTGCGCTGATCGAAACACCGCGTCGCTCGATGATCAAGTTGCTGCATTCGGTCGAGACCGTGCAACGCACCATCGATGAAATATCCCTGAAGCGGGTAGTGCGTAGTTGTCTGACCGGCACCGTTCCGGAAAGAGATCTCGACTACCTGATCAAGACCGCAACCATCAAGCGTTTTGCCATCGGCGACGTACTGTTTCGGCAAGGCGACAAGGCGGAAGGCCTATACCTGATCCGGCGTGGTTCGGTGATGGTGTCCAGAATCACCGATGGTCATGAAGAAGTGCTTTCCTATGTGGTCGCGGGTAATTATGTAGGCGAAATGGCACTGGTTTCTGACCGCTTACGTTCTGCCACGGTGCGTGCGACTTCGGTCACCGAAGCAATCATGCTGGAAGCCTCGGCGGTTGCCGCGATGCTGGATCGAAATCAGGATATACGAGACAATCTGGCTGTCAGTTACCGCGAAAATATTCATAGCGGCAAACAAAATGTCTCTCATAGCAAAGGCAACCTGTTCAGTTTTCTGATGCAGCAGGGCGTAGGCGAAGCCAGTGATGTCTTGCTGATTGATTATTCCCTTTGCATCCGCTGCAATAATTGCGAAACTGCCTGCGCCGATACGCACCATGGGATTCCGCTATTAAACCGTGAAGCAGGCCCTACCCATGGCTACCTGCATTTGCCGAATGCCTGCCGCCATTGTGAACATCCGCATTGCATGAAAGATTGTCCGCCTGACGCGATTCACCGGTCTGTAATGGGCGAGGTTTATATTACCGATAATTGTATAGGCTGCGGCAACTGCAAGCTGCATTGCCCCTACGAGGCGATACAGATGGCGGCGATAGACCCCACGTTCAAAAAAACAACTTTTTGGCAGGTGCTGTTCGGGCTGAAGCGTAAGCCGTTTCAGGACGAAAATCTCCCCAAAAAAGCGCTTAAATGCGATCTGTGCATGGATAATGAAATGGGTCCCGCTTGTGCCAGAGCTTGCCCAACCGGTGCTGCCATGCGCCTCAGTCCTGAAATGCTTTCCTTGAATATGCGCGGTAACTCCGCGATCTTCGGCTAGATCATGTTACGCAGCACTTTTCTCGAATATAAAGATTACCACTATTTCAAGGCGTCCGGCCTGCTGGTGTGTCTGGCTATTACGGCTTATTTTTTTGATTCGCATCCGGCAGTGGGCTTTGGTGGCACCTGGCTGGGTTATTTGCTGGGTATTTTGTCGACACTCATCATTATTTCTCAGGTTTTATACGGGATGCGCAGGCGCATCGCACCCAAAGTATTACGAAAGACTGCACTGCCAGCGGCAGTGGGTGAGACACATCTGCATAAGGCAGATCAGTGGCGACATCAGGGAGCGACGCTGCAAGGTTTCCTGTCTGCGCATGTTTATCTGGGCATTGCGTTGATCGTGCTGGCTACGTTGCACACCGGCTTTCAGTTTGGCTGGAATCTGCATACTTTTGCCTATGTCATGGTCATTGCCGTGATACTCAATGGCTGCTATGGCATCTATGCCTACCTGCGTTTCCCGCGTCTGATGAGCGATAATATGGAAGAGGACAACATAGAAACGCTGCTGCAGAAAATTGCCGATACCGACAAGCAGGCCAGTGCCATGTCGCTACAATTTTCGGATAATATTTACCAGATTGTGCAGGTGGCGCGTCAGGAAACCCGTATCGGCGGCAATTTTTTTCAACAAATGCTAGGTTATCAGCGCAATTGCCCGACCACCAAGGCGGTACGGCAATTAAAAAAATCTGGCAGCAATTTAAAAAATGATGAGCTGAAATCGTTCAACGCACTTTTTTCGCTGATGGTGCACAAGGAAGAGCTGGTGGCACAGGCATGGCGCGACATCATGTACCGCGCCAGACTGGAGTGCTGGATTTATCTGCATGCTCCCTCAGCGATCGCCTCCGTGACTGCCGTGGCAGCGCATATCATCGCGATATTTTTTTACGGATAACGATCGATGATACGTTGCCTGTTAATACAGATTTCCCGCAACCTGCAAGGTCAGCCGATACGCAAGGAATTGCAGGTATCGGGTGAAACCATCCAGATCGGACGGGCAGCAGGCTGCAAGATTCGCCTGCTCGATCACCGGGTAAACCTGCACCATGCGGTAATTCTATTTTCGGATGAAGCAAGGTTACATATTGAAAGCGTAGAGAATTCGGACATCCTGATTCATGGCAGCTTTCAGTCTGGAGCCGAATTAATACCCGGTATGCATGTCTTTGTCGGCCCTTATGAGCTGATAGTAGAAAGTCCTACGCAAGAATATGAACTGGTGCTTTCCGTGGAAATGGTGCGCGCCTTGCCTGAAGACCAGTTTCCGGTAGCCGCCAAACGCGCAGCGGTCAGTCTGTCTGAAGCAGGACTAGCCAAACGCAAACCCACTTTTTGGCTCTCTGCCGTCATTGTGCTATTTTGCTTGTGGATCCCGATAATGCCTTTTTTAGCTTTGCCTGGCTGGGTGAAGGAGTTGCAAATTCTGACCCATGAACCCTGGCAGTTGGGTGGCATGATGCGTGGGCATTATCTGCTCAAGGCGAAATGTGGCTTATGTCATCAGAAACCGTTTTCAGCGGTGACTGATCAGGCTTGTGAAAATTGCCACAAAACCATCGCCAGACATGTCAGGGAAAGGCCGTGGATGCAGGTCAAAAATGCCTATCCGCAAATAGCCTGCACGGAATGCCATCACGATCACCGGGGAGAAAAAGGACAGCAGATACTGGAGGTACAGTGTGTGACCTGTCATGCCATCGTCATGGTCAATAATGAAAGTGCCCGACTGGTGGATGTGCGGGATTTTGGGCACGATCATCCTGCCTTCAGTCTGACGTTCAAGACCGGACCTGAAGCAACTGATACGCTACGCATCCCGCAGAAAGATCAGCCCAGACTCATCGAAAAATCCGGGCTCAAATTTTCGCACAAGCTGCACCTGAAGAAAACCGGCGTTTCCAGTCCGGAAGGCGACACCATCATGGAATGCCAAGACTGTCACGAGGAAGCAGGTGCAGGCTTTAAACCAGTCTCGATGGAAAAAAATTGCCAGCTTGCCGGATGCCATGCGCTGCGTTTCAAGCCACCCGCTGCAGGCCGATATTTACCGCATGGCTCGGTGCGCAATGTCCTTGATGCACTCAACGATTATCATCTGGCAAGACTGATCGGCGGCGATCAAGCTGCATGCGGTGCGGGTAAAAACAAGGCTGAACGTTTGCTGGACTGCGCGAAACACAACGCTGCCGAGAATGCAGAACTATTATTCAAAGGGGACAGAGGTTGCGTGGAATGTCATGAAATCACTGTGGATCCAGAACAAGGCTGGAAGGTTGCCCCTTTGATGATCAACCGCCACTGGCTGGCTGATGCGAGCTTCACCCACACCAAACATCGCTTTGCCAAGTGTGCGTCTTGCCATGACAAGGCGCTGTCCGAAAAAAGTGCTGACGTGTCGATTCCTGATATCGTCAGATGCAGGGAATGTCACACCGGCAGCAGGCAGGAAAAAAATAAAATCAGCAGCACTTGCAAAGACTGTCATCGCTATCATAGAAAAGATAAAGCAAAATTGGAGCATTCATGAAAGACCTTATGAGCCGCACGTTAACTATAGCTGAAGCAGATCTGGGCAAAATAAAGTATTGTTTTGCCCTGCTCTGGACGGTTCAGCCATGCAGTACCGTCTACAATCTGTTGAAGAAGATCAATTTCAAAAACAGCGCAGGACGATACTTTACCCTTGAAGAAGTTAAACAATGCGTGGAGGCACTGGCCAAACAAGGGCTGATTTTACAAGCGCACCAGCGCAGCGGTTATTACGGCCTGACAAAATCTCAACGCGATGCGCTGTATCTACAACTGCTCGAAACGTCAGATAGCCAATTATTGAAAAAATATCTATATGAAACATTTGGATATTCGCTCTCGGCTAGCCGAATGTTATGGTCATATTATGAGCGTGATCAAACGGTGGCACTGGTGCGTGTGACACTGTTGACCCAGTGCACTCTCAAAGATGTCGAGCATATGATTTCCATGATCGACCAGCAGCAAAAGTGGTCGGAAGTTTTTCAGCAGGCATTTTTGCACGATTTCGAAGAAGCCATTTTTCTGCGTATCGCGCCAGAGGTGCGCTGGGCATTGATCTATTCTGTGATGCAGAGTTTTCGCATGAACTGGGAGGCAGAGCTGGCCACGTTTGCCAATTGGGCGCTGGCACAGGCTTCGTCCAAAGCGCCCCCCCTTTACACGCGAGTACTCTTCGCCGAGCTGATGCTGCACCGTGGCGAACGGGAGGCAGCACTCAAACTGCTTCAGGGTATCGACGATCCTGTTGCAGAGGAGTTGCGAGCCTACGCGCTGGTGCAGCAGGCAAAATGGGCCGAGGCTCAGGCGCTTTTTGAAAGTGTGCTGAAAATCTACAAGAGCAAAACCGGCATGAAAGTCAACCTGCTACTTCCCAGTATCTCATGGTTGTATCCGCTGACGTTGCTGGCGCAGCAAACACCCAAACATCTGGAACTGGCACGCAAATATTGTCTCGGTGAATCGTGCAAGCGCCTGCCGGATTTACATTATGGCTGGGGCTTATGGGTACGCAGCATCGACATTAAAAGCGGTGAGGCCGAGCCTGAGCCAAACAGGCTCATTACGGCAAATTATTATGCCGAGCAAATCAGCCTGGATCAACTGTGGCGAGTGCTGTTGGCCGCATGGCTGGGTCAGGATGCGCTGCTCCATGCAGAGCCAGGCTATCAGAATATGTTGTCGAAGGTCGCGCAACTTCAGGCAGATCGCTTTAAACAATGTGGTTTTAAATGGCTGGAAACACTGGCTTCAGGCGCAAAGAGTCTGATCAATGGAGGCAATCCGCCGCCTGACTTTTTTGTAAAGGGTAATGCAGAACACTGGCGTGAAGTGCTTTCTGCCCTGCAGACGCTAGGTGGCGAAGCCGCTATCACTCCCGGCAGCAGTGATGCCAGTCGTCTGATCTGGATAATCGATGCAGATTCTCAAGGTGCCCTGAAAAGCCTGCAACCGATGGAGCAAAAACACGGAGCGCGAGGCTGGAGCAAGCCCAAGGCCGTCGCCCTGTCCAAAATTGCCGGAAATTCCAGGCTCTCGCCCTGGGATGCAAAAGTGGCCAACTGTATCAGCAAGTATGGTGTACGTGAGGTACAGCTGGATTTACCCAATGCCTTGCAGGCGTTGATTGGTCATCCCCTGGTCGCATTCAGAAGCAAACCAGAACAGTTCATCGAATTATGCGAGGGCGCACCGGAAATTGAAGTCATTCACAGCGACGGCCATGTTAGCCTGAAGGTAACGCCACCGCTGCGTGCGGCGGTGACTATCAGCGACCATCCTTATTACGACAAGATGAGACTGGAAGCCGAGGCCTTGCGCTTGATCACGCTGGTGCAGGATTCTGCACAACGGGTGCGGCTGATTCGTTTCAGTCCTTCGCAACGCCGCGCCGCGCAATTACTCGCGGAAAATCTGCATATTCCTGAAAGTGCGCAGCAGGAATTGCAAGGTGCGATGCAAGCACTGACCCGGCATTTTCAGTTGCAGGCAGACCATTTGCAAGCGTCACGCGAGGTGCCTGCGGAGGCGCGTTTGCGGGCAGAGTTGTCTCCATTAAACGATGGACTACTACTGCGACTGGTGGTAGCACCGTTCGGCATTGAGGGGCCGCGTCTGCCACCCGGTAGCGGTCGTACCCGACTGATGTCGCTGATTGGCAGTGAAAGTCTGGGTGTCTCACGCGAACTGAAAATCGAGCGCATGCATCTTGAAAGCGTATTGGATGCACTGCCGTTCCTTGAACATTGCGCCGGTGATCGCGAACAGTGTGAATGGGAGGTCGCCGAGCCGGAAGATGCGCTGGCGCTGGTCGAGCTATTACCCACGCTGCCAGCCATCGTAGCGCTGGACTGGCCGAAAGGCAAGGCGGTCAAAGTAGTGTCGGTAGATTTGTCTCAGTTATCGGTGCAGGTAAAAAGCCAGCGCGACTGGTTCAAGCTGCAAGGTGAAGCCAAGATTGATGAAGGCATGGTTTTCACCTTTGAGGCATTGTTGGCAGCCGCCCAAAGTTCCAGTCGCTTCATCGCGATGGGCAATGGCGTGTATGCCGCACTCACTCGTCGCCTCAAAGAGCGCTTGCGCGATCTGGCTTCGGTGATCGAAACCGACAAACAGGGTGCGCGCATCCCGATGCTGGCGGCTGCCTGGATGGACGATGCGCTGGAGGGAATCGATACCAAGGCAGATCGTGAATTCCACAGTGCGCTCAAGAAGCTGCGAGCTACCCAGCAGAACAATATTCCCCTGCCCGGCACGCTGCAAGCCGTGTTGCGCCCCTATCAGGAAGATGGTTATGTCTGGGCGGCCAGGCTTGCAGAAGCCGGTTTTGGTGGCTGCCTGGCAGACGATATGGGGCTGGGTAAAACTTTGCAGGCACTGGCTGTGTTGCTGAAACGCGCAGAATTTGGTCCCGCATTGATCATCGCACCCACTTCGGTGTGCGGTAACTGGATCACTGAAACCACCCGCTTTGCACCCAGCCTGAATCTGCATCTGTATAGCGAGGCGGATCGCGAGGCGGTGATCAAGGACGCAGCCGCCTTTGATGTAGTGGTGGTTTCCTATACCCTGCTGCAACAGGCCATAGCACAGTTCTCGGAAAAACAATGGCATAGCCTGATCGTCGATGAGGCGCAGGCCATCAAGAATGCCACGACCAAACGCACCCAGGCTATATTTGAACTCAATGCCGATTTTCGACTGGCGCTGTCCGGCACACCGGTGGAAAACCGTCTTAGCGAACTGTGGTCGATCATGCGTTTTTCCAACCCCGGTTTGCTGGGCTCGCTGACCCGTTTCAACGAGCGCTTTGTAATACCCATCGAGCGCGACAAGGATCGGGATGCGCTACATATTTTGCGCCGTCTGATTTCGCCATTTTTGCTGCGCCGCACCAAATCCCAGGTATTGCAGGAATTGCCGCCGCGCACCGAACTGACCATTAAAATAGTCCCGGGCAAGGAAGAGGCTGCGCATTATGAAGCCATGCGACGGCAGGCGCTCATGGAAGCGGACGAGGCGGTGGCCAGCAACAAGGCCGGTCAGGCGCGCATGAACATACTGGCGCAACTGACTCGCTTGCGCCGCGCTGCCTGCGATCCGCGCATCGTCACCCCGGTATTTCCGGCAAGCGGCAGCAAGGTGCAAACCTTTACCAATCTTGCGCTGGAACTGGTCGCCAATGGCCACAAGGCACTGGTGTTCAGTCAGTTCGTGGATTTTCTTACGTTGCTCAGGGAGTCGCTGGATGCAGCACAAATTACCTACCAATATCTGGATGGTGCCACCCCTGCTACCGAACGTACCAAACGCGTCGCGGCTTTTCAGGCCGGCAAAAGCGACTTGTTCCTGATCAGCCTGAAGGCGGGTGGCTTCGGACTGAATCTCACGGCTGCAGATTATGTGGTAATCACCGACCCGTGGTGGAATCCTGCCGCCGAAGACCAGGCAATGGGTCGCGCTCACCGCATGGGACAACTGCGCCCGGTAACGGTATATCGACTGGTCACGCAAGGCACCGTGGAAGAACATATCGTCGGGATGCACAATGACAAACGCGCGCTCGCCGAAAGCATCCTGGGCGAAGGCGATGCAGTAAGCCTACCCTCAACTGAAGAACTGATCTCGCTGATTAGAGGCGACTGAGTGACAATGTCGGGTTACGGCGCAAAAAATGCGCCTAACCCGACCTACCGATGAGGGACGCGTGTTTTCAGATTTCGCCTTGCACGGCTTGTTGGACAAGGTGCTTCCCCATTGTTGCTTCCTTCCAGGCAGCCTCCATTTTCAGCTTTACACAGTCCAGTATCGAGCCTTACAATATATTAACCGGACTTTAACACCAAAAACAGTAATACTGTTTATTTCAAATCCAATTTAATCAGGTGAAATTTTCAACCATATGAATATTAACGATTATATATTTTGACGTACTTTAAAAGTGTC
>CAIRBC010000589.1 GCA_903876685.1 uncultured Nitrosomonadales bacterium
GACACTTTTAAAGTACGTCAAAATATATAATCGTTAATATTCATATGGTTGAAAATTTCACCTGATTAAATTGGATTTGAAATAAACAGTATTACTGTTTTTGGTGTTAAAGTCCGGTTAAAAGTCTGCCAGTCGATCGCCGCACGATTGCTGCTCTGGTTGATATTCAAGCTGGCTGCGCTTTGTGCGATGCTGGCCGCTCCAGCAACAACCTGCCCGCCGGTGGGGAGTTGCGTCGGCGCGGGTGCTGCGTAGACGGTGCCGATGCTGGCCAACGCCAAGGCGAGCAGCGTAGGTCTGCAACCCGGGGGAAATTTACTCGAAAGCAAATTGACTGACTTGGCTGCACCGCCTCCAGCACTTTGAATATCTTTTCCGCCGACCACGCACGAGGCGCGTTTGCCGCGCGTTTTGACTAATTCAGAAACGACTGCCCAGGTTTTGTTGACTTCATTCCAGATTAGACGATAACACTTGTTCATGGCAGGTTTCCTATCAATTTTGAGAGCGGCAGTCGCTGGCTTTTACGAAAATGCTTCGCGAAAATGGAGTAAATTCATTTCCAATTGGTATTATTGGACAGGATCAACAATTATTCTTTGCTCACAGGGTATGATTATTGGCTTTTAGAGAATATATTTTCAAGAAATTGCATAATTGCGGAATACGGCGTTGTGCTGTCGGGCATGAAAAAAAAGAATTCCCTATTCGCCCGCCAAACACGTTCTCTGGCTAAGGCCATTGCTCAGGTAGGGTGTCAATGCGCTGCGCTTATTGACGCCCTACACATTTATTTCATATCAGACCTTCCGAAAACTTCTAACTCGACTCTTGCTTGATCGATCGCTCAAATTGTTCAATTGGTACCGGCTGGCCAAACAGATATCCCTGAAATTGCTGGCAGCCGTTGTTTATAAGCTGTTGCAGTTTATCTTCCATATCAACCCCTTCGGCAATGACCTCCAGTTTAAGGCTGTGTGCCATGGCAATGATTGTCCGTACAATGCTACTATCACTGTTTTCATTGGAAATGTCGCGTACAAAAGACTGGTCAATCTTGAGCTGGTTGAGTGGTAGGCGTTTGAGGTATTGCAGTGATGAATAGCCCGTGCCGAAGTCATCCAAGGAAAACTGGACACCGATCCGATGTAACTTGCACATGGTTGATATTGTGCTTTCAATGTCCTCCAGCATCAAGCTTTCTGTTAATTCAAGTTTGAGCAGCTTTGGATTGACCGCATGACAACTTAATATTTCTATTAGTTGCTCAGCAAAATAATCCTGGCGAAATTGCCTGGCACTCACGTTCACTGACAAGAAGAGATTACGGGTCAGCTCGCAATTCTGCCATCGTTTGAGTTGCGCACAAGCTGTCTCCAGCACCCACCTCCCAATTGCCAATATCATGCCGGTTTCTTCTGCCAGCGGAATGAATTCGGCTGGTGATATCAGGCCGAGCACCGGGTGTATCCAGCGAATCAATACCTCGGCACCCAATACGCGATAACAACCATCCGCTTGAATATCCCCAACCTGAACCTGATAAAACAACCGGAATTGATCATGCTCAAGTGCATTGCGTAATTTACTCTCAAGAGATGCTCTGATCTTGATCGCGTTCTGCATTTGCGGGTCGTAGAATCGTACGGTATTGCGACCTGCTTTTTTGGATTGATACATGGCGATATCGGCCTGCTTCATGAGCTCATCTATCGATTGCAAGTTGTTGCTGAATAGAGTGACACCAATACTGGGCGTGTTGTGATGTTCATGTATATCAAGCAGGTAGGGACGATTGAGTAAAGCAAGTATTTTATTGCACACGGCTTCTGTCTGAGTTGCTGCTTCTAACGCTTGTACGCTCAAGTTCTCCAGCATGATCACAAACTCGTCCCCTCCCAACCGTGCCACTGTATCGCATTCTCTTACACATAACTCCAGTCGTTTAGCAACCTGTTGTAAAAGCAAGTCACCAATATCATGGCCTAGTGTATCGTTAAGTATTTTGAAATTATCAAGATCAATGAACAGAATTGCACCTGTCCGGCCGCTGCGTGACTGGGAAATTAATGCTTGACGGAGCCTGTCAAGCAGAAGCCGCCTATTGGGCAAGTGAGTGAGGAAATCGTAAAATGCCAGATGCTTTATTTTCTCTTCCGATGCCTTACGCTCGCTGATGTCACGCACAACCACCTGCAAAATTTTTTCGTCATTCAAATCCATAACATCAACTAGCACCTCGGCGGGAAACAACTGACCGGTATCAATGCGCCGGTAGATCCAGTCAAAACGGTGGCTACCTATTTTCATGGCTGTGGCAATCTGCTGGTTCAGCAATGTGTTGGAATCTGCTGTTGAGGATTGCTCTGGCGGAGACAAATCAGCGGGGTGATAAGTGCAAAATTCTTCCTGTGAGTTGCAGCCAAACATCTTTAGCGTTGACTTGTTGCAAGAAAAGAACCCTTTATCGTTAAGCAGCATCACTGCATCGCTCGTAGAATCATATAATTTGCGCAGCATCGTTTCAGAACGATGCAAATTCTCTTCTACCAGCTTACGCTCGGTAATGTCATAAAACCACGCCAAAATGCAGGGTTCTTCCTGAAATTCCAATTTCAGGTAGGAAGCCAATATCCACTTTGTAGTGGAATGGTCACTCCCCACCATTAGCTTAACCAACTTGTTGGTGTATTCTCCCGCATCGCCAATTTGTTTAATTACCTCGTCATAATCTTCAGGATTTGCATAGTATTCCCTTGGACTCAAACCAATAACCTTTTCCGGTAACATTCCGACCAAATCGGCATAACGCTGGTTGGCAAAGACTATTCGAGAAGTTGCAATTTGTGTTATGCGGACTGCAATCGGGCCGTTCTCAAAAACAGCCAGAAATTGACTTAGCTGACGCGATTTTTATTCAACATGCCTACGTTCCTCCTGCACCTTCTCTAGTTGCTTTTTTTGAGCCAAACCTTGCGTCAGTGCTAGAGAAATAAATCTTGCGGTTTTAGTTTCAGCGTGCGACCAGGGGGCGCTGCGTCCACGCCATGATTCAGTCCAATTTTCAAAGGATTTGCGCGGGGAAAGTCGTATACCCGCGTCATGCTTCAGGATGTTTTTTTCGGGATTCCCTGCCCATTGCACGGTGCGTAGTTTTTCCTTGCGAAACCAAATAATACAGTTATGCATTTCGATTGAAAGCGGCGTCGCCAAAATTCCGGCTGCAATTTCTGCATACCCGGCTGCACAGGGAAATTGCTGCGCAAGGGAATCACAGCTATAAAAGTCTGCCTCGGCTAGGCGACCCAGATAGGCCAGCAGTTCGCTGATAGCGCCTGACTCAGGCACATATCCTTCTGCATAGTGTTTGCCATCTATAGCCACTATTACGCCGGTTGCGTCCAGCAAATTCAATAAACTTGGCAGCAGGTATTGAAAAATAGCCCCTTCAGTAGAGGTACTGAACTGCTTTAGCAGTTCACCTATAATTCGACTTGCTTCCATGCCCATGTTTCCCTGCTCATTCACTTCCATCAGTGAGAGTTTTGAAGAAACGATATGGCTGATGAAAGTAGAGGCTTCATGCAAGGTATACGAAACAAGTTTCGGAGTTCTATGATGGCAGACGATCAGTCCCCATAGACGTCCATTTTGTATCAACGAAATAGACATCGAAGCCTGGACTCCCATGTTGCGCAAGTACTCGACATGTACCGGCGAAAGACTACGAAGTGAGGAATGTGACAAATCAATTGGCTGAAGAGTGAGCGGATTCAACGCCGGTAATACGTGAATAGGCTTGGCTTCAGTATCGGCAATCGTGCGTACCAGGTTGCTGGTATAGAGTCGGCGTGCCTGTGGCGGAATATCGCCGGCCGGAAAGCGTGTTCCCAAATATGAGTTAACAGAATCCACACGACTCTCGGCAATGACTTCACCTTCCCAGTTGGTATCGAAGCGATAAATCATGACGCGGTCGAATTTTGTTATGTCGCAAACAACCAAAGCCACTCGGTTAAAGTACTGGTAGGTATCGAGCTGCGTGTTGAGAGACAACAACGAGCGCTGCAACGGAATCAGCTCAGACAATTGTTCTGCTTGAAATGCATCCGCTTCACGCAGCAGTTCTAGTACATACATTTTTTCAGAAATAAAAACTTGCGCTTGAAAGTTGAGTTTTTCTTGCTTAAAACTGAGACTTATAAACCCGGTTGTGGGACTTTGATCGCTGGTGTCTCGTATTAGCTGCTCAATTTGTACTGCCGCCGACTCACCAATCAATTTGGAAAGCGGTTTTCCATAAACGTCATTCTCAGACAAGTCTATAAAATCTGAAATATTATCACTGGCTTGCAATACCGTAAGCGGGCTGTCTGCTGCTAACACCAGCAAGGCTCCGTGGGGTTGGATTAGACTAAGTTGATGAATCGGCTCTGCCTCGCAATGTTGCAGAGCCCGTTCAAATTCTTCCCGGGTAAAATCGCTCATCTATTAAAGGTATCCTTGCAACGGTGTTTACTCAACTTACTGGGGTGGCAATCCCAAAACCGCTAAACCCTGGGACAGCCAATTTTTGGGCCGTGTATTCTGATCTGACCGAAACCAATCGCTTTATGTCATTCAGCTTCGCGTGTCACTAGCCGATAGCCACTACTTCCACACCTATCGCACAACCATTCTTTCAGACCGGGTTGCGCTCGCTGAATTGGATATAAGCTTCCTCGACAGAAAAGTGTAACGGCTAGCTTGGGTTACGCTATTGCTAACCCAACCTTGCTGAATCTGTGTAATCTGCGGCTATAGAGTTGCCATAGCCCGGATGCAGCATAGCGGAATCAGGGAGAAACCAATCGCGTGCGGTTTGCAAGCCTATGCACCCCGAATTCACGGTAAATTCGTTATCATCCGGCTACGAGATC
>CAIRBC010000590.1 GCA_903876685.1 uncultured Nitrosomonadales bacterium
CCTGAGCCATTAAAGCCGGTTTGCAAAAATGGCAAAATGCGACCCGTACACCCGTATTACGTGTGCGCTCATGGTAGAGTTTGCAGGGACAATTCGAGGAAGAGTTACGGCTCAGGGTAAAAGCATGCGAAACACGGCACCCTGGTTATTGCCTAATGCGACTCGACCACAGCGGCCTTCGAGTTGATGTAACTCGGCTATTTTTCGCGAAAGGTAAAGTCCGAGGCCGGAGCCTGTGCCACTCATGGTTGCTGGCGAAAGCCCGCCTGAGGCAAGTATCTCCAAAGGGTAGCCCGGGCCATCATCACAAACTTCAAAAACCAGCATGTTATCCTGCTCATTGGCTGAAAGTTGCACCCTGGAGTGGGCAAAGCGGCAGGCATTATGTAGTGCATTCGCCAAAGCCATACGCACCAGTGTATCGTCAAAAAAAGCAAAGGCTGGCGCCTTGCTTGAGTCAATATCGATGGTGATTGCGGGAAATAACTGACGGTATTCGGCAGCCAGAATCGCCAGAAAATCTGCTGCATTGATCTGATCGGCATTGACGCAGAGTAACGCGTGCTGTTGGCGGTGCAGCAGTAACATTTCTGAGAGGCGTCTTGCGGCATTTATCGCGATCAGGGTCTCCTGTTGTGCATCTTTGCGCTCACCCAGTCGCCAGGATAGTTCAGCCAGTTGATTCTTGACGTCATGCACGACTGCGGCATAAACATCGCTCATTGAATCAGGCTGTTTCATTACTTTAACTGCTTGAGCAGACTGTCGATCTGCAAAAGCTTGGGATGATTGGGTGACTTCTTTTGCAATGCTTCCCGGTAATGTAGACATTTAGCCAGCTTTTGCGGAATTTTGCCATTGCGCACCAGATCGAGTGCGATCACCAGCGCGGCATTGCCGACAATTTGCAAGTTATTTGGCAAGCGGTTGGCAGCCTTGCATAGCAGTTCGCTTGCTTCTTCAAGTTGCCCGGCCTCAGCCTTTCGCACACCTTCGTTGTTAAGTTGTATTACTTCCTGGGTGATTTTTTCAATCATCGCAGAGGCTTCCAATGATCCCTTGCCTGAACCGGTCAAGGCCTGGTGTACCTTGTCCTTGATGATGAGGTCTTCCTGGTTGTTCTGGATTGCGTGGCGCAGAAATTCCATTGCTTCCTTTTCTTTGCCCATTGCAAAGCAGGCTTCTGCCAGGGAGATGACGGCCTGTGCCGATAACTTGCTCAGATCTTGCGAACTCAAGGCCTTCATCAAGGCGGTTTCGGCAAGGGTGATATTACCCGCTGCGCGATACGCCATGCTTTCAGAGGTTGCCAGAACAATTTTGCTTTGTTCATCTTTGAATGATTTTTTCGCTTCCGCGACCACGACCATGGCTTCTACTGCTTTTCCCTGATTAACCAATGCCTTGGATAAGACAGCAAAATCGTTGACTTGAATAACCGGAGAGTATTTGTTTTTTTGCAACGCCTGAGTCATCACAGCCTCGGCTATTTCCGGTTTACCCGAGCTGACGGCCAGCGAACTAAGTTCGCGGATGCGGCTCATGGTGCCTGGAGAAAGTTCTCTGGCCTTCTGTAATATTTCCAGCGCGGCTTGTTTGTCTCCGGTACTGGACAGTAATTTGCCCAGAAAATCGTAGACTGCCATGAATTGGGGAGTGTTCGCGATGAGGTCTTTGGCTAACATCATTGCTTCATCTTTTTGATCCAGACTGGCCAAGGCTCTTGCCAAACCCAATTTTGCCCAGCCGAGCGGACGCAATAGCAGTAATTCGCGAAACAAATCTGCAGCCTGCTGCGGGCAATTATCGCGCATCAGCGCGGAGCCCTTGATCTTGCATAATTCAAAGAAATACTTGTCTCTGCTAGATAACTTCTTGTCGCATTCGGCAATGGCAGAGGCCCAGTTTTTTGCATCAGTGGCTTTGTCGATCGGCGCAAAATACGCCTGCTTTTCCATCAGTTTTTCCAGACGCGCATTAAACTGCGCCGCTGTAAAGGGCTTCAGCAAATAATCGTCAGGTGCGCATTCAGAAGCCGCCATCACCTTTTCATAAGCCTGTTCTGCGGTGATCATCACAAAAATGGTATTGCGACTGATCAGGTCGCTGGTGCGTAAATATTCAAGAAATTGCTGTCCATCGGTGCTGTCACCCAGTGCATAATCGCACAAAATGACATCATAACGGTTGCCGGACATACGCTCGAGCGCATCCTTGATGTTCCCTACGACATGCAACTTGGCAAAGCCGGAACTGGACAGAGCCATGCGTAACTGTGAACGCATGGCCTCCATATCGTCTATTACCAAGACCCATTTTTCAGAAAATTCATTATTAATAATCAAGCAAATCGTCCCCAAAGGGCATGGCAAAGTTACCGACCCTGATAATAATTATTGATATCATGATTCTTCCTGACGTAACACCTTGACAATGACTTCCAGCGTAAAGCCACGTGATTGCAAAAAACGCATTTGCCGGGCTTTTTCTTTGGCATCCACGGCGGGAATACCATATTTTTTTTGCCAAACCTGGCAAGCCCTTTCCTGTTCACTTTCAGCCAAGCCAGTAATGGCGTTGCTTATTAAGTCATCCGCGATGCCTTTCAGGCGTAGTTCATGCACAATACGTTGCACGCCAAAACGAGTGCTTCTGGTATGCAACCCCTGGGCTGCGGCACGTTCATCCGACAGCCAGTCGCGAGCCATGAAGTCGTCCAGCAGTTCCTCCAGTTGCGCAGAATTGCTGATTTCCCCGCTGTCTTCACCGGCGTATTGCAACAGCCTGGCACGCAACTCAGCCCGGCTATATTCACGGCGTGCCAGGCATTGCAAGGCACGCGTGCGCAGCTCAGAACTTTTCTTCACTCGTGTCCGCAGCCACAAGTTTTTCGGTGGCTTTTGCGCCAGCCTTGCTAACAGGCTTGGCATTTTCACCGCCATCGAGCAGTGCTACACCCAAGGCAGCACGAACCTTGTTTTCGATCTCAAAGGCAATTTGCGGACGTTCACGCAAATATTCCCGAGCATTATCCTTGCCCTGACCAATTTTTTCGCCATTATAGCTGTACCAAGAACCGGATTTTTCTACCAGCTTTTGCGCGACTCCCAGTTCGATGATTTCGCCTTCGCGGGAGATGCCTTCGCCATATAATATGTCGAACAAGGCTTCCTTGAAAGGAGGCGCAACCTTGTTTTTGACTACTTTGACGCGTGTTTCGTTACCGATGACTTCGTCGCCCTTTTTGATGGAGCCGATACGGCGAATATCCAGGCGCACCGAGGCGTAAAATTTAAGCGCATTGCCGCCGGTGGTAGTTTCAGGGTTGCCAAACATCACCCCGATTTTCATGCGAATCTGGTTGATGAACACCACCAGCGTATTCGAGCGCTTGATATTGGCGGTTAGTTTGCGCAACGCCTGGGACATCAGGCGCGCATGCAAGCCCATTTGTGCATCGCCCATTTCTCCTTCGATTTCCGCCTTGGGTGTCAGCGCTGCTACAGAGTCTATTACCACGATGTCTACCGAACCGGAACGTACCAGCATATCGGTTATTTCCAGCGCCTGTTCGCCGTTATCCGGCTGAGAAATAAGCAGGTCTTCCACTTTTACGCCGAGTTTCTGCGCATATTGCGGGTCGAGTGCATGTTCGGCGTCGATAAATGCAGCCGTGCCGCCCAGCTTTTGCATTTCAGCAATCACCTGCAAGGTCAAGGTGGTTTTTCCTGAAGATTCAGGGCCATATATTTCAACCACCCGTCCCCTGGGCAAGCCACCTACACCCAGAGCAATATCCAGACCCAGCGAACCGGTAGACACGACCATAATATCGCGCGCAACATCCTGTTCACCCAACCGCATGATTGAACCCTTGCCGAACTGTTTTTCGATCTGGCTCAATGCGGCAGCAAGCGCTTTGCTCTTGTTATCATCCATATATTGGCATCCTAAAAAATAATGCGGGATTATGGCATAAAGTGGGGAGAAATATCTTTGGACTTGATGCAATGCAAAGCAGTGTGTAGGCTATTTACTTGAAAACAGGGAACTGAGTAGAAATCACCCTAGCATGCTGTAGTTTGCCAGCAGTTCAAGAACTCCCTGCAAGGCGATCTCTATGGATAGTGCCCGCACCTTTACCCGGTCACCCGGGAGTTGATAACACTTTGCCTGAATCGCGCCCTGTTTGATTCCCCAGGCAAACCAGACTGTGCCGACCGGTTTTTCAGGGGTTCCGCCCCCGGGTCCGGCGATACCGCTAACGGCCAGTGCAACATCGCCGGCGCTGCGGGTTAGCGCACCGGCCACCATTTCGCGAACTACTGCCTCGGATACGGCGCCTTGCTGCGTCAGTGTATCACTGCATACCCCAAGCATTTGTTGCTTTGCCAGATTCGAATAGGTGACAAAGCCGCGCTCGAACCAGCCAGAACTGCCTGCCACCTCGGTGACAGCCTGTGCCACTCCCCCTCCAGTGCAGGATTCAGCCGTAGTCAGCATTAGACCCTGTGCCTTTAGCGCATGGCCGACGGCTAAGGCAAGATCAGCCATTTAAGGGATTAACCCCCGAGCCAGATCCTGCTGAATATCGCTTAGCGCTTCCAATCCCACGCCAATGCGCAGCAGCCCGTCTGAAATGCCTGCCGCAGCACGAGCCTCTGGCGAAATGCGGGCGTGGGTGGTGCTAGCGGGATGGGTGATGGTGGTCTTGGCATCGCCCAGGTTGGCGGTAATGGAAATCAGGCGCGTTGCGTCTATGACCCGCCATGCGGCTTCCTTGCCGCCTTTGACCTCGAAGGACACGATACCGCCGCCGCTGCTCTGCTGTTTCACCATCAGTTCATGCTGCGGGTGTGATTCCAGACCTGGATAAAACACGCGCAATACCATTGGCAGCGCTTCCAGCCAAAGCGCCAGTTCCAGCGCAGAGGCACAATGCGCATTCATGCGCAGCTTGAGTGTTTCCAGTCCTTTGAGAAAAACCCAGGCATTGAATGCGCTCATGGTCGGGCCTGCGGTACGTAAAAAACCGTAGATACTTTCCAGATGCTTGCTGCTGCCCAATACTGCACCGCCCAGTACCCGTCCCTGACCGTCCAGATATTTGGTGGCGGAATGAATCACGATATCGGCGCCCAGTTGCAACGGACGCTGCAAAATAGGGGTGCAGAAGCAGTTATCCACGGCCAGCAACAGCCCGTTAGTTTTGGCCACAGCCGCAATTGCGGCAATATCCGAAATCTCCGTGAGTGGATTGGAGGGGGTTTCGAGAAAAAACAATCGGGTATTCGGTCGCATTGCTGCCTGCCATTCGGCAACGTCGGTAGCGGAAACATAACTGGTCTCTACGCCAAACTTTTTGATGACATTGTTGAACAGATTGACCGTCGCACCAAACAGACTGTAGGAGGCGACGATGTGGTCGCCCGCCTTGAGCAAGCCCATCACCACCGCCAGAATTGCTGACATGCCGGAGGCGGTGGCTACGCATTGTTCAGCCCCTTCCATGGCAGCCAGACGTTCCTCGAACATGGATACGGTGGGATTGGTAAAGCGCGAATAAATATTGCCCGACTCCTCGCCAATAAAGCGCGCGGCCGCCTGGGCAGCATTTTCAAATATAAAGCTGGAAGTGAGAAACAAGGCTTCGCTGTGTTCACCAAACTGGCTACGTTGCGTACCCGCACGCACGCCCAGGGTTTCCGGTTGATAGTCCAAAATATGACTCATGTATATCCCTTAATTATTCGGCAACGCCGAGTAAAACTGCATTCAGGCGCAAAGTAGCATCCGATGCACCAGGCTGTCAATCTGACAAGATGAAGTTCAAGGGATAACTTGCGACTGGGAATGATTACTATAGGTAGCCCAGGTAGGGGAGTAGTCTTCAGCCTGATTGCCCCAGGTTGTCCAGCCTTCGCGCGGGCCTCGTCCAAAGAGCTCAAGATAAGGGCCTGGACTGCACGCTTCGATAATGGCGTATTGCTCGTCGGGTTTGCGGGAATGTTCACGTTTCATGGAGCGAATGATATTAACCTGACTTCTGCCGGGCGCCAGGGTACGCGCATTTTTTCCACGTACACCAAAAAGTATCATTTCGGTGGTATTGCGAAAATAAAAGCCAACTCCACGACCATCTGGGCCACCGTCTTTGCGCACTTTGTGCCAGATAATATTGCTTTTATAGGAAAATCCCCAGGCTTTTAATATATCAATGCCTTCAGGCAGCAGGGCATTGGGAACCCACAAATACAGGTGAGCGGTCTCCTCACAAATATCCGACACCGGAAGTCCGGCAATTTCGTCAAGCTTCATCGTGCCATAACGATTGAGTCTTTTATGCTCAGGGGCTACCTTGCCAGTTCTGTTTTGAAATTGCCAGGGTGGATCGGCCAAAATTGTCTTGTATCTCGCACCATTGGTTTTATTAAGCAGATCTTGTGCGGGATTCATTGATCGTCAAGGAAGTCGGCAGGGAGATATTTTGTCAGCGGCATCGTTGAAGCATACCTTTTTAGTCTCAATTGAGCAACCGGTTCAAGCGATTAACCTGTAAAACTTGTAAATATTCGGCTAACCCATTCAAGCCAAGAAAAAGAAAAAAATTATCTATAGATTGAGAACGATGCGATCACGCAACATTTCGTAAAAACATAGCCTTGAGTGTAGGGGGCGCTGCAGCACCATTTGCGATACCTCATAAATTCTGGTGCGTAAACGCACCCTACGAAACCCATTGGATGAGGGGGGTTATGGGACGGCTATGGGTTAGTCGAATATTTAC
>CAIRBC010000591.1 GCA_903876685.1 uncultured Nitrosomonadales bacterium
ATCTAAGAGGAGAGTATGATGGAGCTATTCGTAACATGGGTATGTTCTGGGAGCCCGGGGCTTTTGCAGGTTATTTAATATTTGCATTATTTTTCATGATGCGTGGTGGCGATTTCAATGCCGTACTGTCAAGGCGTGGTTTAGTACTTGTTGCCGCACTGCTATCCACGCAATCAACCACTGGTTATATCGCCTTTATGGTACTCGCAGTGTTTTATGCATACAACGCATGTCTGGTCAAAGGGAAAATCGCAAAGTTGTTTATTTTTCCTACTTTAGTTATCGTGCTTATCGGGATTGTTTATGTGGCGATCAACCAAGTATCGTTCCTGGGTGAGAAAATAGATGAACAATTTCAATCAGCATCTGTTGGTGATGATGCAAGCAAAATCAATCGTTTTGGTAATTTTCTTTACGATCTTGAATGGATTTCCAACAGACCACTCTTGGGTTGGAGTGCCAATCCAGCAACGCGTTATGTTAGCGACGGCGAAGCTGCTGAGCTTGTCAATGGTCAGGGCAACGGTTTAACAGGTTTTACTGTTAAATTTGGTTTGATTGGCTTGCTAGTTTTCTTTAGATTTTTTGCTCGGACTACGAGGATGATAACTGGCTCAGTTTCAGATGCTTTTTTTGGAATTGCTATTGTGTGTGTTCTGCTGAATGGAGAGCAGTTTCTTAACTTTCCTATGTTTCTTTCACTCCTGTTTATCCCGCGTGACAGGTCTAGATCATTCAATATGGTCAGGGCAACGGTCTGACAGGTTTTACTGTTAAATTTGGTTTGATTGGTTTACTAGTTTTCATTAGATTTTTTGCTCGAACTACTAGGATGATAACTGGCTCAGTTTCAGACGCTGTGTTCGGAATTGCACTGTGTGTGTTCTGCTGAATGGAGAGCACTTTCTTAACTTTCCTATGTTTCTTTCGCTTCTGTTTATCCTGCGTTACAGGTTTAGACCGCTCACAGATCAAGTCACGGATTTTCATAAGGGTTATGAGTCCGCAATGGGGAGGAAGAATATCATGTGCGGCATAAACGGTTTCGTTCCGTGCAGCAGTCGAGCTCGGCTTTCAAGTGGACACTTGCGCGAGCAAATTGCCATTATGAACGACGCCCTTACCCACCGTGGACCAGACGGTGGAGGTGAATTCATAGCTGAAGAGATTGCCTTGGGCCACCGCCGCCTGTCCATCATTGACTTGAGTAGCGCAGGCAAGCAACCCATGTTCAATGAGGCACGCACACTAGTGCTGGTGTTCAATGGCGAGATATATAACTACCTAGAGCTTGTGCCAGAGTTACAGGCGCTTGGTTGTAAGTTTGTATCCCACTCGGATTCCGAAGTTATTTTGCATGCTTACGAAGCCTGGGGCCCAGACTGCGTGCAGCGCTTTAACGGCATGTGGGCATTTGCCATTTGGGATTTGCAGCGCAAGCGCTTGTTTGCCTCGCGCGACCGCTTAGGCGTCAAACCCTTTTATTACTTCAAAAATGACGACAAGTTGATTTTCTCCAGTGAGATTAAGGCGATTGGCGCAGTGCAGCCACTACATCAGGCCAACCTGGCCAAAGTGCACGATTATTTGCGTTATGGCTACCGAACCACCGACGGCAGCACTTTCTTTGCCGCGGTGCAAGAACTGCGCCCGGGCCACAACCTGACGATTGAAAACGGCGAATTGTCCATCAAGCGCTTTTGGCAACTGCCGAAGGGCGACTACAGTCAGGAGCCAGACGCGAAGCTCCGCGACCGCTTCACCGCCCTGCTTGAAGACGCCGTGCGCCTGCGCTTTCGCAGTGACGTTCCCGTGGCTCTGTTGCAAAGCGGTGGGCTCGACTCATCGGCCATTTGCCGGGTGGTCGATGACGATATTGAATCCGGCCGCCTGGCCTGCGAGTCAGTTACTGCCTTTACCGCCGTATTCGCAGGGTTTGAGCATGACGAGCAGGCCCGCGTGCGCGAACTAATTGACACCTGTAAACATGTGAGGTTGGTCGAGCTAAGCCCCTCTTCCGCCGACCTGTTGGGCGACTTGCCTAGGTTTGTGGCAGGCATGGGTGAGCCGCTTCAAAGCGCTACCAGTTTCGTGCACTGGCAGATCATGCAGGCCGTGCATGCGCGCGGCATTAAGGTCATCATCAATGGGCAGGGTGCAGATGAGGCGTTGGCAGGCTACGCGTCAACCATAGTGGGTTACCGACTGCTGGATGCGCTACTTTCCAATCCTCTGAAAACATGGTCGGAGGCCTGTGCAATGCGAGCGCGGCTTGCGTACCCAGCCACCAAACTTTTTGCGCAAACAGCTAAGGCGATTGCGGGGCGGCGTGCCGCTAGCAAGTGGCGCGCCGCCCGTGTCGAAGGCACCACACAGGTACTGAGCGCAGACTTCTGCAAGCAGCATGACGCCTACCTGCCAAACATCGGCATGTCACGTCGCCCGCGCAATCTTGACCGCTACTTGCGTGATCAAGTAGAGCACTCTGGCTTCAACCAGATACTGCATTACGAAGATCATTCGGCCATGATGTCATCCATAGAGATGCGTTCGCCCTTTGTTGATTACCGACTAATGGAGTTTGCCTTTGTCTTGCCTGACCGGCTCAAGTTTTGCCGCGGCATCACCAAGTACATCCAGCGCGAAGCCTTTGCCAGCCGCCTCCCCAAATCGATTGTAGACAACCACAATAAAATTGGCTTTGCTACCCCGTTTCAAAATTGGTTGTCAGTCCCTGAAGTCAATCGGTATTTTGGGGAACTGGTAGATAGCGACTCGTTTCAGGGGCGTAGTATTTGGCAGGGTGCCGAACTCAAAAAGCGCTTCTGTAATACTGACAGGTGGCCGCAATTTTCTTTCTGCTAGATTCTTTTGCTAAAGAATGAGCATACGACCCATACCAATATAAAGAATTCGCATTTATATCATAGTTTACAACTTCATAGCTAATATGGTATGGATTAGGATAATCTATGTACTGTATGTTTTTACTATAAACCGGTACATAGTTGGTTCCAGACTGGTTGAGCCCGTAAACGATGTCATATTTAAATCTTTCTGCAATACCAACACATAATTCAGGTGCTGTAATTTTAACATTGGTAGCATCATCTGTTTTAATTTTTATCTTTGCTCCTTTTAAAGAAAATGATTGAGATATTGAAGGCATTGCAGAAACATGTGCACCAGACACTTTGCGCTTATTGTAAATGTATTTTATCTGTTCTTGTTCTGTATGTTTTTCTAACTTACAATCAAAAAACCATTCATAATTATCTTTTTTTACAATGGTACCAGCTTCATTATATTTAGTTGGCACACCGTTAATAAATAAACGCACTGATTTTGCGGATTGTATTTCTTCGGTTGTAGGCCCCAAAATAAATGTTGATTTTTCAAA
>CAIRBC010000592.1 GCA_903876685.1 uncultured Nitrosomonadales bacterium
AGTAACACTTTATGTCTGGAAATATAGAAAATCTCCAACTCATCTTGGCCACCATTTCAGATGGAATTGTGGTGGTGGATCAATGCGGTGTCGTGAAGTATGCCAATCAAAGTGCAGAGCATATTTTTGATCAAAGTGCATTATTGGGTCAAGAATTGGCAATCCCGCTTTCTTCCACTAGCAGCAAGCAAGAAATTAATATCATACGTCAAAATGGAATTCGTTGGCTCGAACTGCGTTCGTCTCCTATTTTATGGGTAGGCCAGTCATGTTACCTGGTCGTAGCGAGCGATATTACCTTACGCAAAAATGCAGAATTCCAGTTTTATTTTTTTAACGAGGCACTGCGCCAGTCAACCCAACCACTAATGCTTGCCGATGCAGAGTTCCGGGTTTTCTATGTCAATACAGCATTCACAAGCCTGTTTGGTTATCAATCATTTGAAATTGAAGGCATGCATACCTCATTTTTTGCACCTTCTATGCCAGAGAGTAAACTAAACTATCCTGAAATTGAACGTCAAATTTTAGAAGCCGGATCATGGTTTGGAGATGTGAATCGCATGGCAAAGGACGGCACTCAGATCCCTGTTGCCGCCAATGTTGGCGCTATCAGAGATCAAAGAGGGAAATTGCTTGGGTTTATTGGAAGTTATGACGATCTTCGAAGGAGACAGCAAAACGAATCTGAAATTTCCAAGCTCGCCATGGCAGTTAAACATAGTACAAATAATATCATCATCACCAATCTTGAGGCTGAGATCGAATACGTGAATGAAGCCTTCTATCGCAGCACAGGATACAGTCCAGATGAGGTAATTGGGCATAACCCGCGTATGCTGAAGTCTGGAAATACTCCGAACGAATCCTTTGTTGCCATGTGGGATTCGTTGAGGCATGGCCGGTCTTGGAGCGGAGAAATTTTCAATCGACACAAAAATGGTAACGAACTCGTCAATTTAGTCACAATCTCTCCGATTCGCCAGTCCGATGGGCATATCAGCCATTACGTATCGGTACAGGAGGATATTACCAAGCGAAAGCAGGCAGAGTTGAAACTTAAAGAAATGCATGAACGTTTTTCTTCAATTTTCTACAACAGTCCCATTGCCATTACACTTGGAAGGATAGCAGATTGGGCTTTTGTTGATTGTAATTCCGTTTTTGAAATCCTTTTGGGTTATACCCGTCAAGAAATATTGGACAAAAGCTGTATTGATAGTCATATGTGGGTGAACTCCGACGATTGTGTCAAGGTAATGTGTGCACTTGGAGTCGGTGAAATTGTACAGGGCATCGAGGTACGGTTAAGAAGGAAATCAGGGGAAATTGTTGATATTTCATTGACTGTTTGCCCAGTTAAAATCTACGGCACTCCCCATTTTATCGGAATGCTTACAGATATAACTATTCAGAAAGAAGCACGTTGTACGCTGGAAAGAGACAATAAAATGCTAGAAGCTCTGATATCAGCACGCACTTTTGAACTTGCTTCTGCACGCGATATTGCAGAATGTGCAAGCCGTGCCAAGAGCTCTTTTGTTGCCAACATCAGCCATGAGATACGAACACCGATGAATGGTGTGGTGGGAATGGTGGATATTCTGCTGCAGACCCAGCTCACTAAAGAACAGCAGCGTATGCTTAACACCATCCAGAATTCTTCGGTGGCTATGCTGGATATCTTGAATGACATACTCGATTTCTCGAAAATTGAGGCTGATATGCTGAGACTTGAAAACATGCCGACGCGACTGCGCGAAGTGGCTGAGGAGGTGACGTTGGTGTTGACGGCCATGTCCAGTCGTAAATCGATAGATTTGTTGCTTTATGTTTCCCCAAAACTTCCTGCATGGATCGTTGCTGATCCCCTACGTCTGCGCCAGATATTTTTCAATCTGTTGGGTAACGCGATTAAATTCACTTCCAGCAATAAAACCTTGCGGGGGAAGGTTAGCCTGATGCTTGAACCCGGCATCCTCAAAGATGGCAGCCCCGGCTTAGTGATTCGCATTCAGGATAATGGCATAGGCATGCCCGCAGCGACGCTTGCCAGGTTGTTCAAACCCTTTACACAGGAAGATACCAGCACGGCACGAAAATTCGGTGGCACAGGTTTGGGACTCAGTATCGTGCGTCGTTTGACCGACATGATGCACGGACAAATAACGGTGCAGAGCACGCCGGGTGAGGGTTCCGAATTTAGCGTGATATTGCCGCTGCAAGTATCCACTGCCAAGGGTATACAGGTACTTGAACCTAGCCTGGAAGGGGTGCAGGTGTATTGCATTTATCGCGATGCAGTGGTGATACAGATGGTACAGGACTATTTGCTTGCGGCGGGTGCAGAAGTCACGTTGCTGACCGATCCGGGCAAACTGCCTCTGTTGAAGGTGTCAGCACAAACTGCTGTAGTGCTGCTCGATCAGGATATGCAGGAAACGGTATTGCCAGAGCAGACCAGGCTGGTACGGTTGGCATTAAAGAGCGCATATCCATCCCGTCATGAAATTTCGGTACGCGCCCAACCCTTGTTCTACAGTGAACTGATTCATGGCGTGGCGGTTGTCAGTGGTCTTGTGGCTATGCCGTTTGAGCAAAATCAAATTATTTATCGCAGCCCTGCCAAGTCAGATGAAATAAGTAGTGTTTTGACTAAAACTTGTCCGATCCTGCTGGCAGAAGATAATGAAACCAATCAGGAGGTGATGCAGGAACAGTTACGTATGCTGGGATATACGGCGGATATTGCAGCGGATGGCGTGATTGCCTTCAAAATGTGGCAAACTGGTAAGTACGCCCTGCTGCTCACCGATTGCTATATGCCGAACAGGGATGGTTTTGAGCTAACGTCGTTGATTCGTCAGTCTGAAACGGCAGGAACGCGCATGCCGATCATTGCCGTCACCGCCAATACACTGCAAGGTGAAGGGGAGCGTTGCAAAGCTTGCGGCATGGATGATTATCTAAGCAAGCCGCTACGTTTGTCACAGCTAGAACTGATGATAAACAAGTGGTTACCCAGTCAAAAATTCTCGAAAGAATCGGATATACAACCGTCAGTCATAAAACCCGAAGCTGGTATTGTGCTTGAAAATCTGCCCGTAGCTATTGAACTGCCAAAGCAGATTGCGGTTTGGGATGATAAAATGCTCCCTAACCTCGTGGGTAACAAACCTGACATGGTCATCAAGATGTTAAATAAATTCTTGAGGCATGCGAACGAACAGGTTAATGATATTGTTGCCGCAGCGGCTTCCGGCAACTTAGAGGCGCTGACGGATACGGCGCACAAACTCAAGTCTGCCGCACGCACGGTTGGGGCAATGCAGTTAGGGCAATTGTGTCAGGAAATGGAAGATGTAGGGTATGCCGGGGATGTAAATGTCTGCGGCGAATCAGTGAAAATATTGGAACAGGCTTTTGCCGCAGTTATCAAGAAAATTGGTAACTACTCAGGTACCAATCTGTAATTGATACTTAGGCGAAGCAAGGTTGTGTTGGAGAGCCCTTGAATGTTTGGACGAGAGCATCAAAAAGATTGGCATCTTGTTTTTGAAGGGTAGCAAGATAGGTTCGAATAGTGCA
>CAIRBC010000593.1 GCA_903876685.1 uncultured Nitrosomonadales bacterium
GGGGTCTCTCCCGCAAGCGGGCGAGGGAGAAGACGATCGCTGCGCGAGTTTCACGTTAAGGAATTCGAAAATCTGGCCGATAACTGCGTACTAGATTTAATTTCCTAAACGGCATAATTGACTGGACATTGCTGGATAACCACATGAAAAACGCCAAATCAGTGCAAAAATCGGCCACCCTGACCCTGGAGCAGGTCTTTCAGCAGGCGAATGCCTGTCAAATGGATTTGCAACTTCAGGAGGATAACCGGCGTTACCGCGCAATCCTGAAGTCTCAGCCTGATAATCTCGAAGCGAACTATTATTTGGGCGCACTGGCGGTACAGATGAAACAGCCCTCAGCGGGATTGCCCTACTTTGTCGCGGCACTGAATGCAGATCCTACGCGTGGACAATGCTGGTCCAGTTACATTGATGCGCTAATTCAGGCAGACCAACTAGAGGATGCGCGTCAGGTGCTGACGCTCGCGCAAATGCATGGGCTGCAAGGTGCTGATGTCGATCAATTGGAACTGCGCCTGCAATCCAGGATGCCCGCGAGCAATCAGGCAATCCTGCAGACTATTCTGCCGCAGGATAGCAAGCCCAGTCTGCAGGAAATTAATAAACTGGTGGATCTGTTCACCGACTGGCGCTATCCGGAAGCAGTGGAATTGGCACGATCGTTAACGGTGCGATTCCCGTCGCATCCGTTTGGCTGGAAGGCGCTAGGCGCGGTGCTAAAGCAATTGGGTCGCAGTCTTGAAGCCCTGGCACCGATGCAAAAAGCGGCTGAGCTTTCGCCAGGGGACGTCGAGGCACATTACAACCTGGGTGTCAATTTGCAGGATCTGGAGCGACTCAGCGAGGCTGAAGTCTGTTACCGGCAGGCACTACAGATCAATCCTGATTATGCACCAGCCCACAGCAACCTGGGAGTGATCCTGCATGACCTGGGGCGACTCGACGAGGCGCTGACTAGCTACAGGACTACGCTGCAAATCAATCCGGACGACGCGGCAACGCATAGCAACCTCGGGGTGAACCTGCATGATCTGGGTCGTCTATCCGAGGCTGAAGCCAGCCTGAGACGCGGACTTGAGCTCAATCCGGGAGACGCCAAGGCATTTAACAATCTGGGCAATACCTTATTGGCGCTGGGTAAACAGGAAGAAGCAATCACCCGTTACCAGCAGGCGTTACAGCTTAAACCACACTATGCAGACGCGCATTACAACCTGGGCAATGCCCTGCGGGTGCAAAATCGTTCGTCCGAGGCCGAAGCCAACTACCGCTTGGCGCTGAAAATCAAGCCTGAGTTCGCCCAGGCGCATTACAATCTGGGCATCACCCTGCAAGATCTGGACAGACTGGAGGAAGCAGAAGCCAGTTACCGGCGCGCGTTGCAACTAAAACCGGATTATGCTGAGGCGCATTACAACCTCGGCAATACCCTGCACCAACAGAATCGTCCAGAAGCTGCCGTAGCCAGTTACCGGCAGGCACTGTTGATAAAACCGGATTACGCCGAGGCGCATTACAACCTGGGCAACACACTGAAACAGTTGGACAGACCAGACGAGGCAGCCAGTTGCTATAATCGGGCATTGCAGATCAATCAACAGCTCGCCGAAGCTTATTGCAACCTGGGCTCGGTACTTAACGAACTGAAGCGCCTGGATGAAGCGGAAGCCAACTACCGGAAAGCGCTGTTGCTAAAACCCGATTATGCAACGGCACATAACAACCTGGGAAACACACTGAGCACTCTTGGACGACTGGAGGAGGCAATACAAAGCTACCAGAATGCACTGCTCCACAACCCCAATTTTGCCGAAGCACATAGCAACCTGGGTGTCACGCTGAAAGATCTGCATCGTCCTGAAGAGGCCTGTGCCAGTCTGCGTCGCGCAGTGCAGCTCAATCCTGATTTGGTTGTGGCTCACAATAATCTGGGCAGCGTATTGTGCGACTTGGGTTTACTGGAAGAGGCTTGCACCCGTTATCAGCGGGCGCTGCAGCTCAAACCCGATTATGCCGAAGCTTACAACAACCTGGGTGCGACCTTTAATGAACTGAAGCGACTGGAAGAGGCTGAAACCTGTTACCTGGGGGCGCTAAAGATTAAACCAGATTTTGCCGAGGCACACTGCAATCGGAGTACCAACTTAATGGCCATGGGGCGCTTGGCAGAAGCTGAAAGCTGTTGCAGGCAATCGCTGGCAATTGCTCCCGACTATGCGGCAGCGCATCAGAATTTAGCAAATGTCTTGGCGTATCTTTCTGAATATACTGACGTTGTGGCGCATAGTGATGCTGCCATGCGTCTTGCAGGCGATTCAGTGGTCGGTTGGGAGCAACGCTTGTATACCTTTTCCTATCATCCTGATCTTGGCGCACCACAGATTTACGCAGAATTTGTGCGTTGGGGTGATCGTTTTGCCGATCCTGTCGTGGATTTCTCGCAGCATGATCGCACGCTGGGACGCCGCCTGCGCATCGGTTATGTCTCCCCGGATTTTCGTCGTCACACCTCAAATTTCTTTTTCTGGCCTTTATTTGCCAATCACAACCACGCCGTCGTGGAGTTATACGCCTACTCCAATGTAAAATTTGAAGACGATATTACCCGTAAGATGAAAGGCGTTTTTGAACATTGGCGTGATATTCGTGGAGTGTCGGATAGTGAGGTAGCTCGCATAATCCGTGAGGATAAAATCGATATCCTGATCGATGCCTGCAACCATATGCGCGACGACCGCTTGGGTGTATTTACACTGAAACCTGCGCCGATACAAGCCACCTGGCTGGGTGCGGCATGGACTACCGGCCTAAAAACCGTGGACTATGCGTTAATCGACCCTTACATGGCGCCACAGGGGACGCTCACCAGAGAAACCATTGTCCGACTGCCGCATTGCTTTGTTTCCTATTGTCCACCGGATAAATCAGCGGATATTTTACCGTCCCCCTGTCTTGCCAACGGCTACATCACCTATGGCTACTCCGGTCGCACCGAACGCTTGAACCATCATACCTTTAGAGTTTGGGGTGAAATTCTTCGGAAAAATCTTACTGCAAGGATGATACTGGATTATCGTCCTTTTGCAGATCCGCCTACCCAGGTGCATTACCGGCAACTCATGACCCGGCTCGGCATGGATGCCAGTCGCGTCACCATGCGCTGCAGTACCAATATTTTTGACGGACTGAATGACATTGATATCCTGCTGGACTGCTTTCCGCATAGTGGTGGCACCATGTCTATGGATGCGTTGTGGATGGGAGTGCCGGTTTTGACACTGGCTGGACGCCCCCCTGTAGGACGGATAGGCACCAGCCTGATGATCAATCTGGGTATGCCCGAATGGGTCGCCCAAAGCCAGCAGGAATATATCGCCAAGGCTTGCAGCATGGCGCAAGACCACCAAGCCTTGGCCAAACTGCGCGCTGGTATGCGGACACGTATGCAAAACTCGCCACTGATGGATGGTCCCGGTTTCACGCGTGAAATGGAATCCTCCTTCCAGGAAATGTTTGAAAAATGGGTTAAAGGAACGGATGGAGACAAGTCCGGGAACGAGGGACATCATTAATTGTTTAACGGAAATTTGTGTAAATTATGACGGATGACCGATCCTCGATAAACAATGCTCCTCAAATCATGGAACGAGCCATCGCTTGCCATCAGGCGGGGCAATTACCTGAAGCGGTAAAACTTTTTCAGGTCGTTCTTGAAACTTTTCCGCAACATCCAGAGGCAAATCACAGCATCGGCGTTCTGGCAGTACAAATGCAACAACCCGCAGCAGCGTTAGCTTATTTTATGGCTGCGCTGGAAGCCGATCCGGTACAACGGCAGTATTGGCTGAGTTACATCGAGGCGTTGTTGCTTGCAGAACAGCCTGAACAAGCTCGTCAGATGCTTGCATTTGCCAGGCAGCAAGGCCTGGAGGGGGACGATGTTGAAAGGTTGGCTGCGCTGCTGGAAGGCGATACGCCGGAGATAATCATCACCGAAGTTCAGTCAGTCAGTGAGCAACGCATAGCCAATTCACCCAAGCGCCAGAAAGAACCTGCACCTCGCGAAATAGATAAACTGGTTGCATTATTTGCCGGAGGACGTCTCACTGAAGCGACTGCCTTGGCTCGGGCACTGACGAAGCAATTCCCGAACTCTGGGATTGGTTGGAAGGCGTTGGGTACGGCCTATGAAAAGTTGGGAAGGATTGCCGACGCACTGCCCGCCATGCAAAAAGCAGCAGAACTGTCCCCGGGTGACACCGAGGTGCTATACAATTTGGGCGCCATATTCCAGGGGTTGGGCAGACTGCAGGAGGCAGAAGACAGTTACAGGCGGGCGCTACGGGGTGACAATAGTCATGTCAGTGCTCATTGCAACCTGGGCATTATCCTTGAGCAGAAGGGAATGCTGGCTGAGGCCGCAGCCAGTTACCGGCGCGCGCTGCAGATCAACCCGGGATTTGCCAAGGCTCACAGCAATCTGGGATCAATTTTTCAAAAGCTGGGCAGACTGCTTGAGGCAGAGGCCAGCTACCGCCAGGCACTACAAATTAATCCAGCATATGCCGAAGCGCACAGCAATTTGGGATTTACGCTTCGAGACCTGGGACGAGCGCTTGAGGCGGAAGCAAGTTGCAGGCGCGCAATACAGCTCAAGCCGAATTTTCCTGAAGCATACAACAACCTGGGCATTACTCTCCAGGATCTTTGCCGCCTGGGAGAGGCTGAAGCAAGCATTAGACACGCGCTGCGACTAAAACCGGATTATGCTAAAGCGCATAGCAATCTGGGTGCCTTGCTCAATGAGTTGGGCAATTTAACCGAGGCTGAAGTGAGTCTGAGAAGGTCGCTGCAAATTAACCCGAGTGACGCTGAAGTGCATAGCAACCTTATCTTTGTCATGGATATGGCGGTGGATTCAGATACCACTGCCTTGCTGGAGGAGCGCAAACTTTGGAATGTGACACATGCAGTTCCTTTACAGCTAAAACGGGTGTACTCTAACCTTTCAGATCCCGAGCGTCTGTTGCGCATTGGTTATGTTTCCGCCGACTTTAGAATACATTCGGCGGCCTACGTTTTCGGAATTATGCTGCACAATTTTGATCGCAGCCAGTTCGAGGTCACCGCCTATTCCAATTCTACAACGGTGGATATCTTGACCCGTGACTTCCAGCAACAGGTTAACTGCTGGAGAAATATTGTCGGCCTGTCCGATGAGGCGGTAGATGAGATCATCCAAAAAGATCAGATCGATATTCTTGTGGATCTGTCCGGACACAGTGCGGGCAACCGGTTGCTGGTATTCGCTCGAAAACCGGCGCCCCTGCAAATTACCGCCTGGGGTTATGCAGCCGGTACCGGAATGAGCGCGATGGATGTCCTGTTCGCCGATCCGGTGGTCATCCCGCCAGAAGAGCGCCAACTTTATACCGAACAAATCAGATATTTGCCCAATATAATCGGATCATTTATTTCCCCTGACTTTCCACCCGTCAATGCCTTGCCTGCCTTATCCGCAAAGGGCATCACCTTCGGCTCTTTTAACCGGTTGGTCAAAAATTCCGACCAGGCCTTCGGTGCCTGGGTGCAGATATTGCAGGCAATCCCTGAGAGCAGGATGTTTTTTAAATCCACTTCACTGGATGATGCTAACGCAAGAAACCGGGTGCTCAGCTATTTTACGCAGGCAGGCATCGCTTCAGAACGTATCCTTTTTCAGGGCAAGACCTCTCGTGAGATGCACATGACAGCGCTTAACCAGGTCGATATTATTCTGGATTCATTCCCGCATGGAGGGGGAGTAACGGCACTGGAAGGATTGATGATGGGTGTGCCATTGGTCGTTTTACGCTGGCCGACTCTGGCGGGAAGGGTGTCATCGTCAATCATGACCACGATAGGCTTGACCGATTGGATCGCAGAAAGCCAGCAGGAGTATATTGAACTGGCTATACAAAAGGCCAAAGACCTGCAATCGTTATCTGAACTTCGTCAGCAGCTGCGAAACAGGTTTACTTCGTCAATATTGGGTGACCAATTAGCTTATGTGCGAGCAGTAGAACAGGAATATCGGCAATTGTGGCGGGAGTGGTGCCATCGCTAAAACTGCAGACTTCCCGCAAGCGAAGCACAACGAGTCTGGTTACGCTTGCAGGCAACCCGATTAGCCTCCAGATCACCGAACTCCAGTCCACTGCATACCTATACGCGATTAAGTGCAACAAATCTTAAACATAAGCCTAAAGTTTTTCAAACCTTGACCGATAACTGAAACAACGGCGGTTGCAAAGCCTGGAATAGCAGGAAACACAAAGTAAACGGCAGCTAGCCGGTAAACAAACCCGATTTAAGGAGAATTATCATGGCACAAGTCATTAACACCAATAACTCATCGCTGTTTTCCGCTCAAACCTTGAACAAATCCAACATTGCGCTGCAAACCGCGATGAATCGTTTGTCTTCCGGATTGCGGATCAATAGCGCTAAGGATGACCCTACTGGATTGGTCACCTCTACCGTGTTGGATACTTTGGTTCGTGGCACAAACATGGCTGCGCGTAATGCGGCTGACGGCATATCTTCCGCTCAAACCAATGATGGTTATCTTGCTCAAATATCGGCAAACCTGCAACGGCTCAGTGAAATTGCTGTTCAAACAGGCGGTACCGCAACCAGTGTAGAAGCGACGGCACTGGTTACAGAAAATACTCGTATTACCTCGTTGATTGTCTCTACAGGCAGTGTCGTGAACAATGCAGATGGTACCTCATTTTCTGGCACTGGCACTGCACCTACAGCCCCTGTCGCGTTGACTGTTTCCGGGATCGCATCTGATCTTTCCAATATCAACACCGCGCGTGCCAACTACGGCTCAGACATGACGGTACTTTCTTCTGCAGTTGCCAACCTGCAACTTGCTTCGGTTAACGTGTCTGCGCAATATAGCCGTATCATGGATACGGATTATGCGGCAGAAACGGGCAACATGACCCGTAATCAGATACTTCAACAGGCAGGAACGGCGATGTTGGCTCAGGCTAACCAGGTGCCGAACGGCGTCTTGGCCTTGTTACGTTAAACAGGGTAGCTTGAAGTACAGTAGTATAGTAGTATAATGCCCGTTTGGTAGACCAAACGGGCATTAGAGACAAGGAGATGCATCATGATCATCCAGAATTCAACCACTCCAGGTCAGGCTGCATTGCCTGTCAGACAGGTCAGCGATGACACGGTAAAAGTGACCTCACCCGGTATCGGCTCCACCTCTGCTAGTTCTGATATCGCTCTAAAAAATAATGCCCGGCACAGCATCAATCATTCAGAACAATTAAAAAGTGCGGTAATCGACATTAACAAGGCCATGCGCCAATCAAACCGCAATCTGGAATTTAGTGTAGATAGCGACACAAAAATACCCATGGTAAAATTGGTGGACTCTGATACAGGGCAGTTGATACGCCAGATGCCTTCGGAGGAAACTTTGGCGATTGCTCGTTCAATAGACCATTTTCAACACGGCTTATTGCTGAGCCATCTGGCTTAATCAGGAGAATATGTCATGGCAACCACCAGTATTGCCGCTACCGCCGCAGGAGTTGGTGTCGATGTTGCTTCAATCGTTTCTGGATTGATGACCATAGAACGACAACCGGTTAACACAATTCAGACCAAAATAAACACTGACCAGGGCAAACTTAGCGCAATGGGTCTGATCAAGAGCCAGATTGCCAATTTTCAAAGTGCCGTACAAGGTCTGGACAGTTCCAGTACCAGCAGCTTGAATGCACTCACTGCCACGACCTCGGACAGCACGGTGTTTTCTGCGACCGCAGACGGCACCGCGGTTGCAGGTTCTTATGCGATCAACGTGACCACGCTTGCGACCGCCCAAAATCTGGTGGCTGCCGGACAAACCGACAATAGCACTGCCCTCAGCAGCGGCGCTTCCACCGTCACCTTCAAGATAGGCACAACCAGTACGGATGTGGCTATCGCAGCGGGTGCTACGCTACAAGACATCAGCAGTGCCATCAATTCAGCGAATCTGGGCGTCACCGCCACCATCATTAACGATGGCAGCGCAACGCCTTACCGGCTTGCACTTTCCACAAATAACACCGGACTGACCAACTCGATCAGTAGCATCACCGTTAATGCAGGGGGAGACTCCGCAGTCAATAATCTTTTGGCCTACAACCCTACCTCGAATGCACCCGCAACCACTACCATGACCCAGAAGGTAGCTGCACAGAATGCGGATTTTACGGTAAATGGCATCCAGATTACCAAGGCTTCCAATACGGTGAGCGATGCGATTCAAGGGGTTACCCTCACCTTGAGCAAACAGGCCACACCCGCCACACTGACGGTCGCACGTGACACAGCAACCATAACGACCCAGGCAAGCGCCTTTGTAAAGGCTTACAATGACTTGAATACCGCGCTGCAAACCTCTACCGCTTATAAAGCCAACCAGTCACTGGAAGGTGATAGCACCTTGCGCAACATGCAGGTGGAAATGCGTAACATTGCCGCTACAGCAGTGAGTGGCGGCAGCAGCATGAGTCATCTGTTTGATGTAGGCATCAGTTTCACTGCTACCGGTACCATGACACTGGATTCTGCCAAATTGAGTAGTGCCATGACCAGCAATTTCAGCGATGTGTCAAATTTATTCAATGGCTCTACCGGCTATGCCACCAATTTTGCTGCCTGGACCAAAACTGCGCTGGCCGTTGACGGCACTATTGCGACCAGTACCAAAAACATCAACAGTCAAATATCTTCACTGAACAAACAAGTCGACACCTGGAATACACGCTTGACGGCTATACAGGCAAATTACACGACACTGTACAGTAATCTCAATGTCATGCTGGCCAATATGAGCCAAACCAGCCAATATTTAACCCGACAACTTGGTTAACACAGGAATAACTTATAATGATGAAAAACAGCTCTGCGATCAGTGCTTATAACAGGGTCGGCATCGAATCCAGCATCACCGCTGCCGACCCGCACAAGTTGATTTCAATGTTATATCAAGGTGCTTTGCAGGCGATAACCAATGCCAAAAACGGTATTCTGCGCAATGATATTCCTGGCAAAGGTGCCTCCATTTCCAAAGCCATGGCGATTATTGGCGAAGGATTGCATGCCAGTCTGGATAAAAGTGTAGGTGGCGAACTGGCTCAAAATCTCGCTTCGCTGTATGACTACATGGTCTATCGACTGTTTGCCGCCAACCTGAATAATGATGTGGTAGCGCTGGATGAAGTGTCGCGTTTGCTCTCAGACTTGAAAGATGCCTGGGACAGCATTCGTCCGATTGTGATGCAAACTGCCGCTCCTGCTCAAAAAGCCGTCGCACCGCTCACTTATGGATCGAGGTAAGTGCCATGAGCTCGACTCAAGCGATTGCAAATTACGAATTATTGCTTTCCCTGACAGCGCAGATGCGCGAAGCGGCTATCAATGGCGAATGGGAGCAATTAGTCGTACTCGAACAGCAATGCCGGTTGCATGTAGCGGCGATGAAATCCATTGATGCCTCCACCACCCTGGATGAACCAACCCGACAGCTCAAGGTTAGTCTGATCAAGAAAATTCTGGACTATGATGCGGATATACGCAATCGCACCGTTGTCTGGATGGGGCAGATGCAACGCATCATGCAAAGCAATCGCCAGGAACAGCGTCTGCATGAAGCCTATGGCATTGTTTAAGGGATAGTCAGCGCCTTTAAAACAGACGAGAATGCTTGCCTCCAATCTAATCAGCGCTTTAAAAGTTCTTAATAGCTCGGAAAAACCCTCCCTTGCAACCGACCGCCCCGTCAGCACCCTGGAACCCGGGCAAAAAATTGAGGGTACGGTACTGTCAAAAATAAGCGATGGCTTGTTCAAGGTGCAAGTAGCGGGTCAAAACCTGCAAATGCGCTTATCAGGCGACATCCGGATTGGCGGAGCAGTCAAACTCGAAGTGCTTACTGTCAAACCGGGCGTTACTTTCAGCCAACTCGCCTCAACCAGTCCGCTCTCGACGGCTGAAGTCATCGGTTCAACCGCCCGCCTGCTTTCCAACCTGACAGAACATTCTCTTGAAAAGCCTGTCGTCCAGCAACTTGGCAGCAAGCCGGTGTTTGAGGCGGAGCAAATTGGGCAGGATACTCAGTTGCTGGCTGCTGAATTACGCGATGCGTTAGGCAAAAGCGGACTATTTTATGAGTCGCACCAGGCGCAATGGGTACGAGGTGAACGTAGTATCGCTCAATTACGCGAGGAGCCGCAAAATATTCTGCTCGGCAAGACCAGTGCTGATGCTGCACCGTTCGTGCAACAGGATGCGGCGCAACCTATCGCCAGGGAGTTGATACACCTGGTGCAGCAGCAACTGCATACCCTGGAGCAACATCATCTGGTATGGACAGGTCAGGTATGGCCAGGCCAGCAGATGCAGTGGGAAATTCAGGGGCAGCCTGAACGTCAATCCGGTCAAACGGAAGATCAGCGTCAGTGGAGCACTGAAATGGAACTGGCGCTACCTGGCCTGGGTGACATCCACGCGCGACTGGTATTTTCTAAAAGCGGCTTACGCCTTAACTTGCGTGCGGCAGATGAAGCAACTTCAGCCCTATTTACCCGCGCACTTCCCGACCTGAAAAATGCGCTATCCGATGCCGGGATTGCGCTAGCCTCTGCCGCAGTGGACAAATCATGAACACAGCACGCGCTGTAGCGCTAACCTATAGCAAGAATCAGGGCGGAGTGCCGAAAATGGTCGCCAAAGGACGGGGCCTGATAGCGCAGGCCATCATCGACCGTGCCAAACAAAATAACATTTACGTCCACGAATCCGAAGATTTGATCGGACTGCTGATGCAGGTCGAACTGGATCAGGAAATCCCGCCGCAACTCTATCAAGCCGTTGCTGAA
>CAIRBC010000594.1 GCA_903876685.1 uncultured Nitrosomonadales bacterium
AAAATAGACGCTTATTTGTCGGTCAAAGGAATGATTCGTGCAGTGCTAAGTGAAGCGGTCATCGATATGTCCGGACCTGAAGTTTACCGGTATGGCATCGAATTTAAAGACCTGCAACCGAATGACATGGTTATCCTGCAAAGCATGATTTACCAGAATATGATCGAAAGCCCTCATAAAGTCATGTGACGCGGGTTTAGCGAAATTAACATCCGCGCGCGTGCGCCTGCTTAATACCCGTCTTCTCAAGTTGATCCACGAGTTTATTGAAAGCTTTAACTGGCATTCGTTAACATTAGCGCTTAATTGAAATAACTTAGGTATCATATTCTAAAGATAATTTATGGATAAGCTTAACGTGAAACTCGCGCAGCGATCGTCTTCTCCCTCGCCCGCTTGCGGGAGAGGGATGGGGAGAGGGAAACGGGCATGATGGGTTTCATCATCAGGGGTGGCAATTTGCCATGCCCGTTAGGTAAAGCTCAAAATTGGCGTTTTGCAGAGTAAACTATTCGGTGAGGCTATTTTTGGCTCCGGTCTACCAGATTTGTGCTTGATACCAGCTTTTTTGGGTAAAGGTTTATTCGTCGAAAAAGTGTTTATATTCTCGACCAATTCGGGAAATTTGGATTTAACCATATGCAATTGAATAACACTATCAATGTCAATTAATTTGCCAGGCAATAAATTTTTCAGTTCCACCCTGATGGCGCCGCTGATTATATTCCTGTCAGGAATTGCTTTGGCCACGATTGGCCTGCGCTGGTGGCAAGTGCAAATCGAACAGATCGCAAAGCTGCAGTTTCAGCAAAGTGCCGATCGGGTTAGCACGGAAGTTTCACGACGCTTCAACCTGGCGATTCTTGGTTTGAATGGCGTCAAAGGAATGTATCTGACTCACTCGAAGGTCAGTCGCGTTGATTTTAAAAATTATGTCGCCTCGCTCAACCTTCAGCAGGACTTTCCCGGTATACGCGGTTTTAGTTTTGTTGAACCCGTCAAATATGCAAATCTGGCCGCTTACACTGCGGCGGCAAAAGCGGATGGCGTGCCTGACTTCGAGGTTCAGTTTCTAACGAAGCAGGCTCATGAAGAAGCTTATGTGGTTAAATATAGCGAACCGGTTACGTTTAATGTCACTGCATTGGGGTTGGATATCGCTTCGGAACCCCGTCTTTATGAAGGCCTGATGCACGCCGTCATGAGCGGGGAAGCTGCGATCTCTCAGGCTATCAGCATGACTCAGCATCAGGTGCCGGGCGTGCTGCTCAGTATTCCGCTATATGCCACAGGCGCACACACCAGTACGGCTGAAGAAAGGAAAAATGCGTTGGTCGGTGTGTTAAATGCCACTATTGTCATTTCAGAATTACTTAACGGTATATTGGACGTTAAAGCAGGCAATGTGGATTTTGAACTGTTTGATATTGACAATACCAATGACTATACCAGCATGATTTATGATGCCGACAATCCTCCGGTTCAGCAAGAATCAAGTCTATATGCGACGGCCGAGCGCGGCTACTCGGTTACGCGGATACTGACCTTGCCAGGTGCACATTGGGCGTTGCATCTTAGCAGTCTGCCCAGTTTTGAGGCTAGTATCGACCATTCATCACCCTGGCTGTTGTTTGTCACTGGCATACTCGGTAGCACCCTGATTTCGATGCTGTTGCTGCGGCAATCCACCGGCAGGTATCGCGCAGAAACCTTGACTTTACAAATGAATGAAAAACTCCGACAGGACGAGAAGCGTTTCAGGGATTTTTCCGAAAGCTCCGCAGATTGGTTCTGGGAGACCGATGCCGGGCATTGTTTCAGTTATCTTTCACTTAATACCCCGCAAATGCTGGGCGGGCAGAGCATTGAGGAGCTGCTTGGTCGTTCAAGGTTGCAAGTGGCGGCAGAAGACAGGCTGTATTCTTGCAATATCTGGCAGGCGCATGCCGAAGTCCTTGCACAGCGCATTCCCTTTAGAAATTTTGAATATAGTTTGTTGGATGAGCATGGAAAAAGAGCCTGTCTATCGGTCAGTGGTGTACCCGTTTTTGATGCAGCGGGTGCTTTTGCGGGCTATCGGGGTGTCGGTAGGGTGATTACCGAGCAACAAAATACAGCAGAAGAACTGGAACGTCATCGAACCAATCTCGAATTGGCGGTTGAAGCGCGAACAGCAGAACTGGCCAGTGCTGTGGCGCAGATGCGTGGCGTCATAGAGTCAAGCGGTGATGGTATCATCGAGGTGAATACGGCTGGAGAGATACGTCTGGTTAACCCTTCTGCTTGCCGCATACTAGGTTATCGGGCAGAAGAACTTATCGGTCGGATACTCCATGAAACCATTCACCACAGTCACCCGGATGGACAACCTTTTCCGGTCTTCAGTTGCAAGACTGCGCAGGCGATTGCCAATGGCAAATTACAGCATGGCGTAGTAGACACCTTTTGGCGTGCCGATGGCAGTCCAGTGCAGGTGAGCATTTCCACGCAATCGATACATGATGGCAAACAAGTAACGGGCGGTGTGGTCAATTTTTCCGATATCAGTGCACGCATGGAAGTAGAACAGTCACGTGAAGCGGCGAGGGTTGCCGCAGAGCGACTGGCACGTATTAAAAGTGAATTTCTAGCCAATATGAGCCATGAAATTCGCACGCCTTTGAATGGGGTACTTGGCATGGCGCAGATTGGCTATCGCGACAGTATTGCGAGCAGCCGATCTAAAGAGATTTTTTTACGCATCATCGAGTCGGGCAAGCTGCTGCTGGGAGTTATTAACGATATTCTCGATTTTTCGAAGATCGAGGCAGGCAAACTCAGTGTCGAAGCGGTGCCTGTGGATCTGCAGCGCAGCATTGACGCGGCTATGTCAACTTTCAGGGAACGCGCCCTTGACAAAGGCATAGCACTGGTTGTGGATCTGGCGGCGGATTTGCCGGTGGCTTTTCTCAGCGATCCGGGAAGACTGTCACAGATTCTGCTGAATTTACTTTCAAACGCGGTGAAATTTACCAATTCAGGTGAGGTGCGACTTAGTGTCAGACTGATTGAAGGCGAACTACACTTCAGTGTCACCGATACAGGCATCGGCATAGCCGAAGAACAGTTGGGGCGCTTGTTTCAGCCTTTTGAGCAGGCCGATAACAGTACCACCCGCAAGTATGGTGGAAGCGGATTGGGGTTGGTCATCACCCGGCGGCTCGCCGAGTTGATGAATGGAAGCCTTGGCGTCACCAGTCGCCTGGCAAGCGGCAGCACCTTTCTATTACGTCTGCCCTGTGTAGCGGTTAAAGCGGTGGATGGATCGATTTCAATGACTCCAACTCAGTTGGAACAGCGACTTAAAGGGGTGCGGATACTCGCCGCTGAGGATAATGATTTGAACCAGTTGGTTTTGGAAGATTTGTTAGTTCATGAGGGCGCGCAACTGACCATGGTGAGTAATGGCAGAATGGCTGTGCAAGCTGTACGGACTAATCCCTATGATGTCATATTGATGGATGTGCAGATGCCGCAGATGGATGGACTGGAGGCTACACGCCACATTCGTCAATTCGAGCCCCACCTGCCGGTGATCGGCCAAACGGCACACGCGCTTGCCGGGGAGCATGCTGAATGCTATGCAGCAGGGATGAATGATGTCATCACAAAACCGCTGGATGTCAATAATCTGGTCTCCATCGTGTTGCGACACTTGAACCCTGAAACACCTCAAGCCGTAAATGCCCCGGTTAGTTCCTCAAATAGCGCGGAGTCTTCGGGTGACTTTGACTGGTTTGCGCTATTGGCTCATTTTCAGGGACGTCAGGATTTTGTTGAAAAGTTAATGCAAACTTGCCTGGATAGTCAAAGTGAAACGCCGTCTGCCTTGCGCTCAGCCATACAGGCACAGGACTTTTCAAGAATGTCTACTATTGTGCATCGCTTTGTCGGTGTTGCCAGTGCCTTGCAGGCCGAATCGCTGTCTAATTTTGCGCGAAAAATAGAGCAACAAGCTCGTTTAGCGCAGGCCGATGCGCTCATAGAGGGCCTTTCATTGTCCTATGCAATAGACAGCTTTCTGCTGGCGATGCGTAAAAAACTCGATGCTCTAAAGCAGCAAACCTAACCCGGGGTCAGGTCAAACCCGGGGTCAGGTCTATCAATGTAGCATCTTCAACTCCCTCATGCTCCTCACGCGCCGCATAAATTTTAACGATGTCCTTTACCATGTCAACCAGCGCGGTGACAGGTGCGAGATATAGGCAAAATGACACAGCTGGGTGCAACGACGTTAAGCGTAGTTTATCAAGGCAGATTCGTCCTGAAAGAATCTCAAAGGGCAAGTATTGGGTGGCGATGAGTGCCGATGGGGTTGTCTTGGATTGCAGGCATTTTCCAGGAGGCAAGGAATATATACTTAATTTGTCGTATCGCGTAAACCTGCGCAAAATCGACGTTTATCTGTCGATCAAAGGGACTGTTCGTGCAGTGCTCAGTGTAGCGGTATTCAACCTGTCCAGACCGGAAGATTAGCGGTATGGCAACGAATTCAGAGACCTGCAACCGAATGACAGGGTCATCCTGCAAAGCAGGATTGATCAGAATATGATCGAAAGCCCTCAAAAAGTATGTGGTACGGGTTGAACGAAATCAACGTCCGGAAGCACTCCTTTTGGCTACTCGCTGACGCGGTTGCATCCAATAGGCTAGTTGATCAAGGAAGAACTCCGTAAATTGTGCAATATCGAGCGGTTTGATCACGAAACTGTTTGCGCCGGCGCGATAACTCATCTGTATGTCAGCCTGTGTATATTGTGCGGAAAATACCACGATGGGTATGTCGCGGGTGACGGTATGCATACGCAGTCTACGCAACACCGCCAGACCATCCAGCTTGGGTAATTTGAGATCCATCACGATAATGTGCGGTAATTGTATATTTTTCGCGATCCCGCCACTCAACCAATCCAGCAGCGCCTCAGAGCCCGCTACCATGATTAAATCGACTTCTGGACATGACTCGGCAGCGGCACGCCGAGCCAAATCTATTGCTACCAAATCATCTTCTACCAGCATTATGCTATAGTTATCCACTTGAATTACTCCTTAATGTGTAGGCATTTGTGCGACTTGCACAGATGCAATTGATTAAGATGCCCTCCGCCATCACCCGCCATGTCGCGCTTCATCTTGCGCGCTCTAATTTTGTTTTTACCCACGTTGCCACGCTTGCCAGGGCAGCAGGCAGTTTTTCAGGTTGTGTACCCCCAGCCATCGCCATGTCCGGCCTGCCGCCACCTTTGCCGCCTACCTGAAGTGCAACCATATTCACCAATTCACCGGATTTCACCCTGGCAAGCAGATCGGCAGTGACTCCGGCGATCAAATTTATCTTTCCATCCTGCACGGCAGCCAGCACTATTGCCGCAGATTTGAGCTTGTCTTTAAGCTTATCCAGGGTTTCACGCAGCAGTAGTCCATCTGCCTCGGCCATGACGGCAGCCAGTACATGGATGCCGTCCATCTGCACCGCTTGTTTGATGAGTTCCTCTATTTGAGTGCCAGCCAGTTTGGATTTGAGTCGCGTCAGTTCTTTTTCCAGATTTTTCAGATTGTCGAGTATTTGCACCACCCGCGTCACCGAGTCCTGTAGTGGCGCATGAATGGCATCAGCAACCTGCCGTAACTGCATTTCCTGTTGCTGGATCAAGCCTAGAGCGCCTTCGCCGGTCACCGCTTCGACACGTCGCACCCCGGCCGCGACCCCGCTTTCCGAGATGATTTTGAACATGCCTATGTCGCCGGTACGCGCAACATGGGTACCGCCACACAATTCACGACTGGAACCGATGTCCAGTACCCGTACATTTTCGCCATATTTTTCACCGAATAGCATCATCGAGCCGGTTTTTTGTGCGTCTTCGATAGACATCACCCGTACTTGGCACTCGGCATTAGCCAGTGTTTCCAGATTGACCAGTGCTTCAACCTGGCGAATTTCTGCTTGGCTGAGCGGTTGAGTATGCACAAAATCGAAACGAGTTTTTTCCGCATCGACCTGTGAACCTTTTTGCTGTACATGGTTACCCAGCACTTCGCGCAACGCCTTGTGCATCAGGTGGGTGGCCGAGTGGTTGCGAGCGGTGCGTTTGCGCGCAGCACTATCCACGCGGGACAATACGCCGTTCCCTACGCTCAGCTTCCCGGTTTTTACTACCCCGTGATGGCCAAAAACACTCGCTTGTATTTTCTGCGTATCTTCCACCGCAAAAATTCCATGGGTGCTGCGCAGTTCGCCACAATCACCGATCTGCCCGCCGGATTCGGCATAGAACGGGGTGTCGTCCAGCACGACTACCCCGATTTCGCCCTCGTGGAGCAGATTTACCGGTTCGTTATCACGGTATAGCGCCAGAATATTACCTTTATGTTCAAGTGTTTCATAACCGTGAAAGGTGCTGGCAGGGCCGGTATAGTCCAGATTGGCTGCCATCTTGAATTTGCCCGCCGCACGAGCCTGCTCTTTCTGATGAGCCATCGCCTGGTCAAAGGCGGCTGTATCGACGCTCACTTCATGTTCACGGCATATATCCTGGGTCAGATCCAGAGGAAAGCCATAGGTGTCGTGTAGCTTGAAGGCAGTTTTGCCGTCAAACAGGCCATTTTTTACACCCTGCGCCAGATCGGCTTCGAGAATGACCATGCCATGTTCAATGGTCGCAAAGAAGCGTTCCTCTTCATGTTTGAGGACTTCCATCACCCGTGTTTGAGCGGTGGCGAGTTCCGGGAAAGCGCTGCCCATTTCGCCAACCAGGTCGGGCACCATTTTGTGGAAGAAGGCGCTACGGGCGCCCAATTTGTAGCCATGACGTATTGCGCGGCGGATGATACGGCGCAGCACATAGCCGCGTCCCTCATTGCCGGGTATCACACCGTCTGAAATCAGAAAAGAGCAGGCGCGTATGTGATCTGCCAAAACCTTCAAGGAATTATTACTAAGGTCAGCGGTGCTGGTTTCACGCGCCGCTGCGCTGATCAGGTTTTCAAACAGGTCAATTTCGTAATTTGAATGTACCTGTTGCAGCACGGCTGAAATACGTTCCAGTCCCATGCCAGTGTCTACGCTGGGCTTGGGCAGCGGATGCATTATCCCGTGTTCGTCGCGGTTATATTGCATGAAAACATTATTCCAGATTTCAATATAACGATCGCCGTCCTGGTCTGCACTACCCGGTGGGCCGCCCCATATTTCCGGGCCGTGGTCATAAAAAATCTCTGTGCAGGGGCCACAGGGGCCGGTGTCACCCATCATCCAGAAATTGTCTGAAGCATAGCGTGCGTGTTTGTTATCGCCGATGCGAATCACACGCTCCAAAGGCAACCCTATTTCCTTCGTCCAGATGTCATAGGCTTCGTCATCCTCCGCATAGACGGTTACCCATAATTTTTCTGCAGGTAAACCGTAAATTTTGGTGAGCAGTTCCCATGCATAGCCGATTGCGTCGCGTTTGAAATAATCGCCGAAGCTGAAGTTCCCCAGCATTTCGAAAAAAGTATGGTGGCGAGCGGTGTAGCCTACATTTTCCAGATCGTTGTGCTTGCCGCCGGCACGCACGCATTTCTGGCTGGAAGTGGCGCGGGTATAGTGGCGCTTGTCAAAACCCAGAAAGACATCCTTGAACTGGTTCATTCCCGCATTCGTAAATAACAGCGTCGGATCTTCATGAGGCACTAGCGAGCTTGAAGCCACGATCGTATGCCCTTTGGATGCGAAGTATTCCAGAAATTTCTGGCGGATTTCACTGCTTTTCATTTGATCACCAATTCACCTGTTCAACAAAACGTCCTCTGATAGTGACGTATCAGGTGATACTATACCAAGAAATGAAATAAACTACATTAACTTATTGCTATAGTTCGTTGTATTCTTGCTATATCAGGCAAATTTTTGTGTGAAATGTATAAAATTGGTTATTTGAACGTGGCCTGACACAGGCCTGAGCCATTAAAGCCGGTTTGCAAAAATGGCAAAATGCGACCCGTACACCCGTATTACGTGTGCGCTCATGGTAAAAAGTGTCTGATAAAAACATCACCAATCTACCGGCTATAGGGGCAATATCAAGTGATGGTGCAGTGGCCACTATGCCATCTGTGGCATCATCTGCATTTAGATACAGCCGCAAGTAACCACCATCTTCTTCCAGCCAATCTTTATTTAAATATAATATACAGCTGATTTGACGTTGAGGCAGCTTTGCATTGTCATTAGCCTTAAAGCGA
>CAIRBC010000595.1 GCA_903876685.1 uncultured Nitrosomonadales bacterium
ACCAAATTTTAATCAATATAATCATAATACTGCAGCGTACTAGTTTTGTAATAAAGAAATTTCTCTTTTTTCTTGATATTTTTCTATTATCTGGTCAATTTTATAGTCCCTCCTGGGTTTGAATTTAGGTTAAGTGCTTTGTAGAATTCCATCAAATCAGGTTCGGCATTGGTACTTTTACGAATATGAATAGTGCGCCCATCGCTACGGCGCATGCTGGTTGTATTGCGATGTTGTATGCTTAATGTCTTTCTCAATTTTTTCCATGAGTGTTGTTAGTTTTGGTTTTGCGTATTAACATAAACCCAATTTTACAACGAAAGCAATAGCCATTTCGATTTTTGATGAAATTCTATGGCACTACAGCACCACTTTTAAAGTGCGTCAAAATATATAATCATTAATATTCAAATATTACAAAATTTCATACAATTAAATTGAATTTTAAATAAACAATATTACTGTTTTTAGTTTTAAAGTCCGGTTAAGAAATAATTAACGTGGAGAAATCACAATGAAATCGAAACAAACATTTACTGCCGCAGCATTGCTGTTGCTCGCGTTTTCAAGTTCTGCTCATGCCGCCGACTGTACGACGCTCGCTGCTGAACTCGCGCAATCCCCAGTTGCACAACTGGCTGGCAAAATGTCAGCAACGCCTGCAGAATGCCGATATGCCGCCTTCAAACAGGCCGGAGAACAGTGTCATACCCTGAAGCAATATGATCCTGCACAAACCTTGTTTGAGGGTGCCCTTAAAGCCGCCCCCTGTGAAGCAGAGACATACCTGTGGGTGGGCGGGATTTATGAAATGCGAAAGCAGTATGAACTGGCGGCCTGTCATTATCAAAAAGGACTAGCTCTGGCTCAGGATAACGAAAATCTGAAAAGTGATTTCCAAACCGCTTATGCCGAGGTGTCCGCCAGATTGCCTGCCATGCCTACAAAGCAACTTTCATGCAGTGTCGAGCTTGGGCGACTGATCGCCGCATCCAATTGCATGGGTAAATTCAGCCTGAACAGAGGGATGGGAGATGCTACTGCGCGTAATCTGGTGGTTGCAACTTCTAGTGGTTCGGCTGACATGCGCATCCATTTTGACTACGACAAGGCTGAAATCACTTCGCAGGGAATGGCTTCATTGCATCAACTCAGCAACTCGATGAAAAATGACATGGGCTCACTAAGCCGCGACTTGATTGCCGAGGAAGATACGCCTGAAACCAAGAAGATCACGGTCACTCTCATCGGACATGCTGACGAACGCGGGCAGGAAAATTACAACAACGATCTTTCCATACGCCGCGCTGAAGCCGTCAAAAAAATGCTGGCGCGGGACTTCCCACACGCCTTGTTTCAGGTGGAAGGCAAAGGCAAAAGCGAACCGGTCATGCGTGGCGCAACGACAGAAGAGCAGCATGCCCTCAACAGACGCGTTGAAATCCGCATTTATTGATTAAGGATTAAGTGAATGAAATACCTGCTGACAATCATGCTGCTGGTCTTGACTAACGCGAATGCCGCTGATGAGGCTCCGGCGCGCACGCCGTCAGCAGAAACTCCCGCTAATCTCGACAAGAAAGTTGCGCTAGTTATAGGCAATAATAGCTATCTCAAGAAACCGTTGAACAATGCTGTCAACGACGCGCGTGCGATAGAGTCGGAACTCAAACGCCTGGGCTTTGAGGTTATCGAACGTGAAAATCTTACGCAAAAGCAGATCGGCCCTATACTCAATGAATTTCGATCGCGGCTTCAACCGGGTGGGCTGGGCACCTGCAAGGGGCCTTTGAACATCAGAG
>CAIRBC010000596.1 GCA_903876685.1 uncultured Nitrosomonadales bacterium
CAGGCCAAAAGCAATGCTCACACAATCAAAGTAATTATCCGGAAACGGCAGATGTTCGGCATCGCATTGTGCGATTGGCGTGGTCAGGCCATCGTCGAGCAAGCGATCACGACCGACGCGTAACATCGCATTGTTAATGTCGGTGAGTATTACCTGTCCACTTTTACCGACTTTTTTGAGAAATAGTCGTGATAAATCTGCAGACCCCCCTGCCACATCCAGCACGCGCTGCCCCTCACGAACGCCACTGATGCCGACCGCAAAACGCTTCCACAAACGATGCAAGCCGACCGACATCAGGTCATTCATGAGGTCATATTTACTGGCAACCGAAGTGAATACGCCCGCGACACGTCTGGCTTTTTCTGCTTCGTCTACTGTTTCAAAACCAAAATGGGTATTGGCCATCGTTGAACTCCTGCTTTAACCTGCAAATAATGAGTAAAAATCAGTCTTGCTATCACGTCTGGCGTATCTTTTTCACCAGTGCGGTGGTAGAGCGCTGATGGACAAACGGGATGCTATGCACTTGACCACCCCAGCCTTGTACTTCCGCTGCACCGACGATCGCTTCCAGCTGCCAGTCTCCCCCCTTAACCAGCAAATCCGGACGGCAGGCAAGTATCAGGTTGAGCGGGGTATCTTCGTCAAAGGGAACCACCAGGCTGCAGGCTTCCAGCGCTGCCAGCACCACCATACGATCATGCAGACTGTTGATCGGTCGATCCGGATCCTTGCCCAGACGCTTTACCGATGCGTCACTGTTTACGCCGATGATCAGGGAGGCACCCAGCGCACGCGCCTGAGCCAGATACGTCACATGACCGCAGTGCAGCACATCAAAACAGCCGTTGGTAAACACCACCGGCTGCGGCAAAAGTGCGGCGCGACTGGCCAAGTCATCAGCCTGGCATAATTTAGCCTCAAAGGCAGGTGCGGAGTACATCTAATCCAGGTATTCGAACAGCTTGATGACGCGCATCACACCGCCGGTGGTGCTGGCGATTTCGGTGGAGGCAGCGGCTTCTGCGCGTTTGACGATACCCATCAAGAACACCGTGCCACTTTCAGTGACCACCTTGATGTGTTCTGCGCTAAAGCGGTGGTCTTTCAGGAAACGTAATTTCACGTCTGAAGTGATCAGACTGTCACTGCTACGCTGTGTCACGGAACTCATCCCTGCAATCACCAGCTCATTATTCACATTGCGCACGTTTTCGATGCCATAGACCAATTTGCCGATTTCCGACTTCACCGCCTCGCTCGGTACCTCACCACTGATCAGCACATTGCGGTTGAAACTGGTGACGATCGCATGCACATTCGCCGGATATTGCTTGGCGATACGATCCAACGCCTTGAGTTCAATCCCCTCGTCTTCTACAAAGGCACCGCCAGTGCGTCTGTCCTGCGACATCACGACACCGGCACCCATGCCGATAGCGACCACCGGAAAACATCCCGACAAAGCGCCGGATAAAACTGCCAGTAATATTAGAGAAACTAAGCGCATCTTCATTCTCCCAATAATAGATAATCGATCCCATCACATAAACAATGCAGCACCAGCAAATGTACTTCCTGTATTCGTGCAGTGCTTTTTGCCTCCACACAGATCAGGACATCCTCAGCGTGCAGCGCTGCAACCATTTCACCTCCATCCCGCCCGGTGAGTGCGACCACACGCATACTACGTTCATGCGCCGCATGGATAGCGGCGACGACATTCGGCGAATTGCCAGAGGTCGAAATCGCTAGCAAGCTGTCTTTGGGCAAGCCTAGCGCACGCACCTGTTTTGAAAACACCCGTACATAATCATAATCATTGGCAATAGCGGTCAGCACAGAACTGTCTGTGGTGAGTGCGACACAGGCGAGGCCAGGTCGTTCTTTTTCAAAACGATTCAGCAATTCAGCCGCAAAATGTTGCGCATCTGCTGCCGAGCCGCCATTACCGCAACACAGTATTTTTCCGTCATTGGCAACACAATCAAAAAACAACCGGGCAGCCTGGGCAATGGGTTCAGACAACTGCTCCATGACCTTGAGTTTCAACTCGGCGCTGTCCTTGAAATGCCTGATAATACGTTTTTGCATGTCCATATTCTTCGTCGCAAATTTGCCAAGCGCGAATATTAACCGAATCAGGCGGAAAACGCATTCTTGAGCCAATTTAAACCCTGATTATTCAGCAATACCGCATCGAAACGGCACGGGGGAATAACGGCGAGACGGGTCAGATATTGCCGTGCGGTACAGATGATGCGTCTTTGCTTCCTCGAATCGATGCTGGCGGCTGCTCCGCCATAATCCTCGCGTTGACGCATGCGCACCTCGATAAATACCAGTATTACACCTTCCTGCATGATCAAATCAATTTCGCCAAAGCGACTGCGATAATTTCGGGCTAGTGATTTCAAACCCTGCTGCTGCAGATATTTTTCCGCCTGCTGCTCTGCGGCTGCGCCGCGATTCATGGCCGCTCGTGAAGCGGCGTCGCCTGCAAATTGTCTGGCTGCGCCTTCCCTTGGCTAAACAACGCCGGGATCGCGCTGCGCATAAAAGTATGGTCATCCAGTTCAATCTGCCCGCTCACCCCGTCCAGCGGCAAAGCTACTCTGGCCTTTCCTGTCAACAGCAATTTAATCAGCCGGAACGTATCGATGCCCAACGCATAAAACCGCTCATGTTCAACAGAGAGTGGCACTAGCGCATGCGGATAAATCATCACCGCCGGATGATCGGCTTGCAGCAACCAGGGCATATCGACAAAATGGATACCATTGAGGTCATAATTGGTCAATGCTTCGTTATTACCGAGAAAAATTTGCGAAGTGGCATAAATTTTCAATTTTTTGTGCAGAAAAGGCCGGATCGCCCGGGCATTTTCGGCATCTGCCGCCAGAAAAACCACGGTATCCGGCGTCCAGCCCAGTTCAGCAAAGATTGATGGATCATTCTTGTAATCATATTCCAGTTCCAGTCTCCCGCCCAGTGCCAGCCATTCCTCTTCAAAGGCCATTGCCATTCGCTGTGCCAGCGCACCGCTGGAAATGATGACCACGGCGCGCTGCAGACCCTGCTGCCTGGCTAGTTGTGCGGTTAACCTGGCCTCTGCTTCAACCGCCATACCGAAGAAATATAACTGTTCTGCCGACACGCCTTCCACAACATTCAGAGCAAGGGTAGGTACTGGCATTTCCTTTATTCCCGCCAGTGCTGCTGCACCACTGCGGGTAAGCGGCCCAACCACGGCCTTCGCGCCACTGGCAATCGCCTGGCGGTACAACGCAGCTATCTCGTGACTTTCATCGATACTGCTATAAATGCGCACCGGCAAACTTGGCTCAAACGCGGCCGCAGCCTGGAATCCTTGTAGCAGTGCTTCTGCGGCAGGTGCAAAAACCGCAGACTTGAGCGGTAACAGCAGCGCGATATGGGGAGCGGGTGAAATTGCGCCGCGACCTGGAACATCGTTAGTGGCATAAGCAAACTCGCTCAAGTATAGTGCGAGCATCGCCAACAGCAAGAGGAATATCCGTTGCATAACCCACCCCCGCAAAAATTGGAACCCGCATTATATGTAGTTGCCACCCCAATTGGTAATCTGCGTGATATTTCACTGCGCGCGCTGGATATACTGACGGCTGCTGAGGTGATTGCCGCTGAGGATACACGCAATACCGGACACCTGCTAACTCACCACGGCATCAAGGCGAATCGACTGATTGCCGTACATCAGCATAACGAGCGGGCCTCTGCAGAAAAAATTATTTCGCTGCTGGCGGCAGGGCAAACGGTCGCCTTCGTTAGCGATGCCGGCACGCCTGCGATCAGTGACCCAGGTGCGCTACTGGTGCAAATGGTTCGCTGTGCAGGATTTCGCGTGATCCCGGTTCCGGGCGCCAATGCGGCAATTGCCGCACTTTCGGCTGCCGGAACGTTGGCATCTGCCATGACGCAGACTGGAACCGAAACTGCGTCTGCCCATTTTTTGTTCTATGGTTTTTTGCCCAATAAATCTGCTGCGCGCCGTAGCGCACTCGAAGATCTGTACCATCACCCCTATACCCTGGTATTTTATGAAGCGCCGCACCGCATTATCGAATGCGTCGCAGATTTGTGCTCAGTCTTCGGCAATCAACGACAACTCGTGCTGGCACGCGAAATCACCAAACTGTTCGAGTCGATCCATAGCTGTACGCTGGGCGAAGCCGGTGCATGGCTGGACGCAGACCCCAACCGGCAACGCGGTGAGTTTGTGTTGCTGGTATCAGGCAAAACTCCGCAACCTGGCTTGTCGGCAGAAGTTAGAAATATGCTCGAAATATTACTGGCAGAGTTACCAC
>CAIRBC010000597.1 GCA_903876685.1 uncultured Nitrosomonadales bacterium
CGAGATGGATGGCATCGAACTGAGCACTCAGTTGCGCTCCAACCCGTTGTACGACGCGCTCAAAATCCTTGTGCTATCCTCCACGGATACGCATCATCTGGGCGCTAAAGAGCTTAAACTGACTTTCTTGCCCAAACCCATCAAGCGCGCTGAACTGATACAAGTGATTGGACTGGAACTGAAACAAAGTATCGCCGCCGCGCAAACCAAACATATACTGAACAGTCAGCCTGCTTCACAGGCCTGTGTACTGCTCGCCGAAGATAATCCTGACAACGTCATGTTGATCAAGGTGTTTCTCAAGAAGGCAGTGCAGCGGCTCGACGTGGCTCAAGACGGCCTGATCGCGGTGGAAAAATTCCGCGAAAACAGCTATGACCTGATCTTGATGGATGTGCAAATGCCCAATATGGGCGGTTACGAGGCCACCGCTGAAATCCGACGCATCGAAAAAGAGCTGGGACGTAGTCCGGTCAAGATCATTGCGCTGACTGCGCACGCGCTCAAGGAAGATGAACAGCGCAGTCTGGACGCAGGCTGTGACGGACATTTGACCAAGCCCATCAAGAAAAAAGTGCTGCTTGAAATATTACAATCGCTCCCTTGAAGACGCTATCGCAAGCAAGTGTGAGTAATAGGGATGATTGAATGCAAGACATTTTCAACCCACAGTAGCCCGGAGGCAGCGTAGCGGAATCCGCGAGAAATTGGATCGCGTGCGATTAACGAATCGCTACGCGAGTTTCACGTTAAAAAACTCAGTAGCTCTTCAGAAAATCGTTGAGGATTCTGAAAGTGCGGACAGTGATCAGCCTTTTCATAGTTGCTCAGCACTGAACCCCGAATATGAGTCAGCAAATACTGCGCGGTGGCTTTGGTGTAAAAATTGCTTTTCTCACCCCACACCAACAGGGTAGGGATGTCAATCTGCGGCAGTACCTCGCGATAGTCGGCTGCAACTAACGATTCCCAGATGGCAATCAAGGGCGCTGGAGCCAGCGGAAGCAAGCTTTGGCGCGCCAACTGCCAGCCCTTACTGTTACGCTCATAGGACTCGCGTGCTTTGGCATTCAAGCCCAAGGCAATCAGGCGCAGCACCGACTCGGCAAAATCAGTTTCCAGGTTTGCCATCAGCTCTGTGGAATGCCCTGCATCAAAGTTACCATAAATTCCGTTGTTCCAGCTTGCATCGCAAACTAGTTTGGGGGACTGATCAATGAGGCAAAGGTGCGACAGGCGCTGGCAACCGTAATCGCGTATGTATTGCCAGAGTGTCAGCGCACCCATCGAATGGCCGACCAGGGCGACCTTCGGCAATGCATAATAATCCAGTAAATTTTGCAGGTCGCGTGCAAGCCTCACCACATCCGGCCTGGGGCTGACAGTGAGCGTATGTCCACCGTGACCGCGCGCGTCAGGACTGTACACCCGGTGACTGGACTCAAGCGTACTTTGCAGAGGGGCAAAGGCAGTATGGCTGGAAGTCCAGCCGTGTAGCAGCAATACCGGCAAGCCGTTTCCGGAAATATGCAGGTATAGGGTTTCACCGTCGTCGGCAGTAAAGGTTTGCATTAGTGATTGGTTACAGAATAAAGGGTATAAGTTGCGGCTGCTCGGGCTAAGGGATCCGTTGCTTGCAGGCAGCTTTGGTGATATTTACCGGGATTGACACCGGTCCAGTTTTTAAAGGCACGGTGAAACGCGCTCGGCTCGGAAAATCCTAGCCAGAGTGCCACCTCGGCCACTTTTGCATCGGGTCGGCTGAGGTAGATGATGGAAAGATCACGTCGCAAGTCATCCTTAATCAATTGATACGATTGACCTTCCCTGTCCAGCCTGCGACGCAGCGTGGATTCTGTCGAAAAAAAGTGTGCGGCAAGCGCCTCAAAATTAGGCCACTGCTCCGGGGGAATATTACGCAGGTGACGACGAATTTTGGCGGTCATATTATCGCTGTTGCGGTATTTAACCAGAAAATTTGCCGGTGCTCCACGCAAAAATTCCTTCATTGACCGTTCGTTTTGTATCACCGGCAAGGCCAGATAATCAGCATCAAATCCCATACTGGTGATTGACGTGTTATAGCGGGTATGGTTGCAAAACAGCACCCGGCATTCCTCGTTGTATTCGGGTTCATCACAACGAAAATTGGCATGTAGAATCGGAATTCTGCGTCCCACCAACCAGCAGGATAGTGCATGTAAAATGACAAAAAAGGTGGCGTAGCAAAACATCCGGGCTACCCCATGTTTTTCCTGCAAGCGGATGTCTGCAATCTCTTTGTCCACCGTGAGCGTGCCAGTAATATCATCCAGGATCAGGCGAAAAAAACGCAACGCCCTTTGCAGCGCCACTTCCAGCGTGCTGCTGTGAATGAGGGTGTGGCATAGCAGGGTAAAGCTCCCGACTTTCATCGGATGAGCGTCCATGCCAAAAAACTCATCGTCCATGGTCTCGGCCAGCAACAACCACAACGCCCCATAATTTCGCGGTGAAATTCGGGCTTGCGGCGCTTCCAGCAGGGTTGGGTCTATACCGGACTGACTAAGCAAAGCGTCGGTGGCGATACCTCGCTGTTTTGCGACCAGCAGCGCTTCTCTTACAAAACAGATAGAAATAGTGCCTTTTTCCTGTGTTTCATATGCGTTGTGGCTATTACTCATGATCGGTGCCAAAAGTTGGGATTACTCGGGGATTAACGCTACCAGTCAGTCTGTACTTGAACTAATTGCAAAATCGCTGACAAAAAAGCTATATATCCTTAAATAATACCGGATTTTAAGCCGATGACATAATTTCTTTTGTTGCACTTGCGTCATGCCACGATTATCTTGGTGACGGTTACAAATTCCGTCAATGGCATTGATCGATTTAAGCATGGTAACTATCGATAACGTATACTAAAATCTTGCCTAGGCTATCGATCTTGCGAGAACTTCAATTGCAAAACATGGCTTAACCTCACAGGGCGAAAAATTGGCTGTCACTCGTCATCCGATGTCCTGTACCAAGAAAAATGGCAGGACTGAAACAACGAATGTTTTCAGCCACACGCGAACAAGGGAGCTTAGATGAATTATAACTATTTACAGCTTGAAATCAGAGGCAGAGTCGGCATGCTTGCACTCCACCGCCCCCAAAAATTGAATGCGTTATGCGATGGCATGATGGATGAATTGACTCTGGCTCTGGATCAATTGGAAGCAGACGAGGGCATAGGCTGCATTTTGCTGACGGGTTCGGCCAGGGCATTTGCCGCCGGCGCCGACATAGATCAGATCCAGTCTCAAGGCTATATGGACGCCTACAAGAAAGATTTTGTCACGCATAATTGGGAACGCATCCGCAGTTGTCGCAAACCGGTAATCGCCGCTGTGGCAGGTTATGCCTTTGGCGGTGGCTGCGAACTGGCGATGATGTGCGACTTCATTATCGCGGCTGATAATGCTCAGTTTGCTCAACCGGAAGTCATGCTGGGTGTATTGCCGGGTGCGGGTGGAACACAGCGTCTGACCCGTGCGGTGGGTAAAGCCAAGGCGATGGAACTTTGCCTGACTGGCCGTCGCATGGATGCCCGCGAGGCAGAAGCGGCAGGCCTGGTTGCCCGAGTGGTACCGGCGGCTTTACTACTGGAAGACGCCTTTGCGACCGCAGAAAAAATCGCCACTTTTTCACTACCGGTGGTTATGATGATCAAGGAATGTGTCAATCGCGCCTTTGAGAGTTCACTGAACGAAGGCCTGTTGTTTGAGCGCCGCATGTTCCACGCAAGTTTTGGCTTGGAAGATCAGAAGGAAGGTATGTCCGCATTTTTGGAAAAGCGGTCAGCCGTGTTTAAGCATCGTTGAACTTTAGGGAGAAATAATAATTATGTCAGTCAAAGAATTGTATGCTAACAAGCGCATCACTGCAGCAGAGGCCATTCATCTGGTGCAAAATGGTGATTTTGTCATTGTTCCAACCGGGGTAGGCGAGCCACCGACGCTCTTGACGGCACTATCCGAGCATCGTCGGGAATTTAATGGCGTCAAGGTGGCGCAGATTCTTCCGTTGCGCAAATATGCCTACCTGGACCCTGAGACGGTGGAACATGTACGCCATGTCGCTTTCTTTTATGGCGGGGCTTCACGTCCCGGCGGGCAGGCTGGCTGGATAGATTTCATTCCCAGCTATTTTTCCGAAATGCCCAGTCTGATCGAACGCGGGCAGATTCCGGCTGACGTGGTACTGAGCATGGCATCACCGATGGATGCACATGGCTATTTTTCACTCAGTCTGGGCACCGATTACACCATGGCAGCGGTCAACAAGGCGCGTGCGATAGTGCTTGAGGTCAACCCGAACGTCCCCTTTGCCTACGGTAACTGTCATGTGCATATCTCACAAATTGCCGGACTGGTGGAAAGCAGCGATCCACTGCTGGAAGTGGGTTTACCCAAAATTGGTCCGGTGCAGCAGGCTATCGGAAAATATGTCTCGGACTTGATTGATGATGGTTCCACGTTGCAAATCGGCTACGGTAGTATTCCGGATGCCGTTGTACTGCAATTGTCAGACAAGCACGAACTGGGGATTCATACGGAAATGGTCGGCGATGGCATACTCTCTTTGCTGGAAAGTGGCGTAGTCACCAATCGCCGCAAGAATTACCTGCCAGGGAAAATGGTTGCAAGCTTCGCGCTGGGCACCAAACGTCTGTATGATTTTATGGATCATAATCCGATGCTGGAAATGCACCCGGTAAATTTTACCAATGATCCCTATCTGGCCGGCCAAAACGATAATCTGATTACCATCAATGGCACGATGCAGGTCGATTTGATCGGGCAATGCGGTTCCGAAAGCCGGGGTTATATTCCTTATTCAGGCACCGGAGGGCAAGCTGATTTTGTGCGTGCAGCCAACCGTTCTCGCGGTGGCAAAGCCTTCATCGTGTTGCCTTCAACCGCAAAAAATGACAGCATTTCGCGCATCGTTCCGACGCTTACCCCCGGAACCCATGTGACTACCAGCAAAAATGACGTTAATTATGTCGTCACCGAATATGGCGTCGCACAGTTGCGCGGCAAATCGATGAAACAGCGCGCACAGGCCTTGATCAATATCGCACATCCGAATTTTCGCGAGCAACTGACCGAACAGGCCAGGTTGATGAACGTCGTTTAATCAAGAAGGAAGCCTAGCATGCGTGAAGCAATGGAATATGATGTCGTGATCGTCGGCGGCGGCCCTGCCGGGCTGGCTGCTGCGATTCGTCTAAAACAACTCAACGCCGACATCAATGTCTGCCTGATTGATAAAGCGGCTGAAATCGGCTCGCATATACTCTCCGGTGCGGTCATGGATCCGCTCGCGTTAACCGAATTGATACCAGACTGGAAGGAGCGCGCTGCGCCGCTAGACACGACCGTTTCCGAAGATCGCTTCTATTTGCTTTCGGAAAAGGGGAGCAGCAAACTCCCCAATTTTTTGTTGCCCGCCTGCTTTCAAAATCACGGCAACTATATCGTCAGCCTGGGACTGGTTACTCGTTGGCTGGGTAGCGAGGCCGAAGCGCTAGGGGTGGAAATCTATCCCGGTTTTGCCGGCGCAGAAGTGCTGTATGACGAGCAGGGTGCAGTCAAGGGCGTAGCTACCGGCGATATGGGGGTGGGGCGTGAGGGTCAACCCACGGCAGCTTTTCAGCCAGGTATGGAGTTGCTCGGCAAATACACGCTGTTTGCCGAGGGCTGTCGCGGTCACCTGGGCAAGCAACTGGAAAGCAAATATCAACTGCGTGATGGAGTGGACCCGCAAACCTATGGTCTGGGCATCAAGGAATTATGGGAAGTCCAACCAGAACAGTTTAAATCCGGCCTGGTGATACATAGCGCCGGTTGGCCGCTTAACTCCGACACCTATGGTGGTGCCTTCCTTTATCATTATGAAGAAAACAAGGTGGCAGTCGGCTTTGTCGTGGGACTGGGTTATAGCAATCCCTATCTATCACCTTTTGAGGAATTCCAGCGCTTCAAGACCCACCCTGAAATCAGCAAATTTTTTGCAGGCGGAAAACGTCTTGCTTATGGTGCCAGAGCAATTGCGGCTGGCGGCCTGCAGTCCTTGCCAAAACTGGTGTTTCCCGGAGGTGCTTTGATTGGTGATGACGCAGGCTTTCTCAATGCCTCACGAATCAAGGGTTCGCATGCGGCGATCAAGACCGGCTCCCTGGCTGCAGAAGCAGTCGCAGAAGCACTGGCGGCAGGACGACAACAGGATGAATTAAGCGCCTATCCTGAAAAATTCCGCGCCTGCTGGCTGTACCAGGAATTGCATAAGGCTCGCAACTTCAAGCCCTATATGAGCATGGGCACCTATCTGGGTTCCGTGCTGGTGGGGATAGACCAGTTGCTACTCAGGGGACGTGCGCCCTGGACGCTGCATAACCACGCGGATCACAGCAAACTCAAACCGGCGTCAGAATGCCAGCCGATTGCCTATCCCAAGCCGGATGGTGTGCTGACTTTTGACCGGCTTTCTTCGGTATTCCTGTCCAATACCAACCATGAAGAAAACCAGCCTTGTCATTTGCAACTGAAAAATGCAGATACGCCGTTATTGCTGAATTTGGCTATCTATGATGCGCCCGAGCAACGCTATTGCCCGGCAGGTGTGTATGAAATCGTCAAGGAAGCAGCGGGCGATCGTTTACAGATCAACAGTCAGAATTGCGTGCATTGCAAGACTTGCGACATCAAGGATCCCAGTCAGAATATCAATTGGGTCACCCCGCAGGGGGGAGAGGGACCGATTTACCAGAGTATGTAATTGCGCTTGCCACGGCGGGAATTTCAGAAATATTTATAGCCGATTTCCCCACCTTGAATGCTGAGATGGGTATGAAATATTCCTCAAATACGGGGATGAGCTGCGATTTTGTCCCTGAACAGGGAACAATTCCGTCCTCTTGCTAACAACACACTTGCGTCCTCCGGCGCGAGGTTTGCTAAACAATTTTAATATTTTAACAGGTCAACCATGAATTCTGCACGAAAACTAATCCATACCCGCACGGTTAGCTGCGAGGCTTTTGCTCGTGAAGATGAACTTATTGATATTGAAGGCACGCTGCTGGACATCAAGCCCTATCCGTTTGAGCTGCCTGAGCGTGGCGTTGTGCCGTCTGGAGAGGCGGTTCACGAAATGAAGTTGCTGATCACTATCGATCGCAGTTTTCTTATCCACGATGCCAAGGCTCAGACGCTGCATAGTCCTTACCGGATCTGTGGCAGTATCACTGATAGCTATCGCCAAATCATTGGTTTGCGTATCGAGCCAGGCTTTACGCAGAACATCAAGCGTTTGTTCAAAGGAATTAACGGTTGCCCGCATCTGTCGGAATTACTGCCGTCAATGGCCACCACTGCCTTTCAGGTGATATGGGCTTCCAAAGAAGCTTACAGCGATCCAGAGGGGCATTCTGAAAAACGACCTACGCCGCTGGGCGGATGCCATGCGTTGCGCCACGACGGCGATGTGGTCAGGCTATATTTTCCACATCACTACCGTGCCAGCGTAGAGATCGAAGCCTGAATTGCGCCAACTGTCTTTCAACAATTAACTTGAAAATTTATCAATAGGAGAATTTGATGATTTTGAATACCGAACAGGAAATGATCCGTGACTCGATGCGTGACTTTGCCAGGGAACAACTGGCTCCTTTTGCCAGCGAGTGGGACAAACATCACACCTTCCCGGCCGGGGCACTGAAAGCACTGGGGGAGCTGGGTGCGCTAGGCGTAGTCGTGCCCGAAGAATGGGGCGGCGCAGGCATGGATTACCTGAGCCTGGTGCTGATTCTGGAAGAAATTGCAGCCGGTGACGGGTCTACCTCAACCATCGTCAGCGTGCAAAATTCGCTGGTCTGCGGCATCACCATGAAATATGGCACAAACTTGCAGAAGGAAAGCTGGTTAAAACCTCTGGCCAAGGGTGAAAAACTGGGTTGTTTCTGCCTGACCGAGCCGCACACTGGTTCAGATGCTGCCGCCATTACCACCCGTGCAGACCGCGATGGCGATTATTTTGTACTCAATGGCGTCAAACAATTCGTCACTACCGGCAAGAACGCCGATGTGGCGATCGTGTTTGCTGTCACCGACAAAAAAGCGGGCAAAAAAGGCATTTCCTGCTTGCTGGTGCCTACCCATACACCGGGTTTTATCGTGGCGCGGATCGAGGACAAGCTGGGACAGCATGCCTCAGACACCGCGCAGCTACTGTTCGAGAATTGCCGGGTTCCGGCTACTGCGTTGCTGGGTCTGGAGGGTGAGGGTTACAAGATTGCCCTTTCAAATCTGGAGGCCGGACGAATCGGCATAGCCGCGCAATCAGTCGGCATGGCGCGTGCGGCCTTTGAGGCAGCCTTGAAGTATGCAAAAGAACGGGTCACCTTTGGCGTGCCAATCATCGAACATCAGGCGGTTTCCTTTCGCCTGGCCGATATGGCGACGCTGATTGACGCGGCACGGCTGATGCTCTGGCGCGCAGCGCTGCTGAAGGATGCCGGCAAACCCTGTTTGAAGGAAGCATCCATGGCAAAGGTTTATGCCTCGGAAATGGCTGAAAGGGTCTGTTCCGATGCGATTCAGATTCACGGCGGTTATGGCTATGTCAGCGACTTTCCGGTCGAGCGTATCTATCGTGATGTGCGCATTTCACAAATTTACGAAGGTGCAAACGATATTCAGCGTATCGTCATCGGGCGCGCCATCGCAAACGAGGGATGAAACATATGGTAGTAAACGGGCTAAGGCTGGAATACCAGGATTATCCGGCCAGGCTTCCTGAGCGACCGGTGCTGTTGCTGTTACATGAAGGGCTGGGCTGTGTCGCCCTGTGGCGTGATTTCCCGGAAAAGCTGGCGGCCGCTACCGGTTGTCGGGTGCTGGTCTGGTCGCGTGCCGGTTATGGCGGTTCACAAGCATACCAGGAACCAAGGACGGCGCGCTACATGCACCATGAAGCGTTAGTCGCCTTGCCGGCTTTGCTCAAGGCACTGCGCGTGGAAAATCCGCTGCTGCTAGGTCACTCAGACGGCGGCAGCATTGCGCTGATTCATGCGGGTGCCTTTCCGGAGGTGGCTGCCGGTGTGGTAGTCATGGCTCCGCATGAATTCGTCGAGGAGGAGGCACTGGCAGGCATACGTGAGGCTCGTCAGGCCTGGCTCAGCACCGATCTACCTAAAAAAATGGCGCGCTATCATTTTGAGCAGGCAGAACGTGTCTTCTTGGACTGGAATAATTGTTGGTTATCCTCTGAATTTGCAGACTGGAATATCCTGGAGTATCTCTCCGGGATTCGTTGCCCGGTGCTGGCCATTCAAGGCGTACAGGATGAATACGGCACTATGCGCCAGATCGAAGTGATCGCGGAGCAGTTGCCCGGCACACAATTACTGAAACTCGACAACTGTGGTCACAGTCCGCAGCGTGACCAGCAGGCC
>CAIRBC010000598.1 GCA_903876685.1 uncultured Nitrosomonadales bacterium
AGGGTCGATGAAATTGGTGCGCAAGCGCACCCTACGAAATGGAGGTTCATGGGTAGGGATGGGGAGATAACCAGCCACTTGGTTGCTGTCTTTTGGCAACCTAGTGGAGTGGCTAGTGGGTTCATCAGGGAAACGGGCATGATGGGTTTCATCATCAGGGGTGGCAATTTGCCATGCCCGTTAACGTGAAACACGCGTAGCGACTTACTCCCCCTCGCCCGCTTGCGGGAGAGGGATGGGGAGAGGGAAACGGGCATGGCGGTTTCATTACAAGGGGTGGCATCATTGCCATGCCCGTTAGTATCGCACTTCGGCTGTTTTCACTGGAGTGCCGGATAACTGGATTAGCGCTACAGCCTGAGCTTCGCATGCCTTTCTAATTTCTACATTCAAGGTATTTAACCAGTTTTTGGGGATGGCATCCCGTCCATACAACACCCCCGCCAGCATTCCGGCAATCGCACCGGTCGTGTCCGCGTCGCCGCCGCGATTCACGATGTCAATCAGACAGTCGCGGAAATTATCGGTATCGAAAAAGGACTGGAATACCGCTGCTAGCGTGTCTGCTACATAGCCACTGGGGTTATGCACCGGTTTGATGGCACGGAACCTGAATTCAGGATGGGCAGCGGCAAGCGGGTGAGCATGCTGGTGCAGCAAATGCAGTTTATCCGCACCGCGCAGCGCATCCTGCACCATTAATACCAGAGCTTCGCAGGCCGCATCTGACAGAGCGCAGTGATGCGTGACATGCGCCTGCAACCGGCAGGCGTCGCGTACCTGTTGTTCGGACTGCCCCAGAGTGGCAAGCGCTACCGGCAATACACGCATTGCCGCGCCATTGCCGGCATCGTGGTCGGAGTAGGGCGCTTCTGGATGTCCGGTCTTGCGAAATTGAATCAGGTTGCGGCGCACGGTGTTGCCGATGTCCACTGGTTTGCTGCGCATCCACGCATCGAAAGCCTGCGCTGACGCGAGTGCATCCACCTTGCCTTGCAAGCATATTGCGCCACCCAAAGCGAGTGACATGGTGGTGTCATCGGTGACTTGTCCCGGTTTGAGATGTAACCATCCGCCGCCGCACAAAGTCTGGTGTACGCCATATTTAAGCTTGATTTCTCGCGGAATCATGAATTCTACCGTTGCACCGAGTGCATCGCCGATGGCAAGCCCCAGGTAGCTGGCGGTGGCATGATCCAGGAGGTTCATCGGCGATTAACCGTGTACTTTGGGTGCATAACTTAGTCTTCTGTACCGAAGCATTTCAGGTAATCCGTGCAATATTCGCAGGAGGGGGCACGGCAGGCATTAATGCCTTCTCGTTCGCAGAGTTGTTTGTAAAGAAATTTTTTCCACTTCATGTCATGCTCGTTGAGTTTAGCGAGTTGCGGGAAGTTTTGCGACATCAGCAGGCTCAAATCCTCGCGTGAGCATAAGCCGAGATCTTGCCACAGATGATTGTCTGCCATGCAGCCCTGTGCAACGATATGTGCCATCCAGGGGGGGAGGTTGCCGGGAGCATGTTCAAGCAGCAGCGTCAGGAGATCGTGGTATTCCGGGGCGCGTGTAACAACATAATTTTCCGGTACCTGTATATAGGGTTCGAAGCCCGGGAAATGACATGAAAGCAAGGCTGAGTAGTCTGCCTCCTGCAAACCCAGCGTGGCTGGCAAGGCACCGATGCCGTCCAGTTGGCTGGCGATTATTTGTGCGTAAAGATCATCGTTGGGCAAGCCAGTCGCGTGTGCCATCAGCGCTGCATAACGCTGTGCCGAGTGAAACATCGCGCTGGCTTTCATGGTACCCCCTATTTGCTGGGGTATTCTATCAGTAAATCCTCATCACGCAGTACCATTTGGCAAGCCAGACGCCAGCTAGTATGAACGGTATCGTCCACTTTCATTGCTTCGATCTGATCCTTGGTGATTTTCCCTGAAGATTTGAGTACCGAAATTTCTCGATCTGTCAGTGGTCCGCCCATCGGCCCCTTGTTGGATAAATTGGTGACTTTCACCAGACAGGTCGAACATTCACCGTTCTCGCACCCGAAATCAATCGGGATGTGATTTTCCTTGGCCAGGGATAACACGGTTTTAGTCAGGCTGCCCGCCACGGCGTACACCGTTTTATCTTTGTGTAACGGGCTGGAAAATGTAATGTTAGGCATTGTTTACTCCTTCAGTTAAAAAAAATGATCAGCCCGGACGCACCACGATGTCGCCGCCGAGCATTTGTGCCTGGCAGGCAAGTCGGTTGTTGCGACCGGCCATGTTTTCCTGCAATACTTTGTCTTCCAGCACGGAACGTACTGACATATGCTCCATCCCGGATACGACCCGTATCATGCAGGTTCCGCATTCGCCTTCGCGGCAGCCATAGGAAATGCCTGCACCGACCATTTCCGATGTTTCGATAAGCCGTGTACCGGCGGGTACGCTGATGGTGATGCCGACGTTTTCAAAGGTGACGTTTGCTTTAGGCATATAGGACTCCGGGAAAGTGATTAAAGGGGTGGGGGGGTATTTGAGGCCGCAGGTTCAGTCTGGCAAAGTGGAGTACCACCAGGACAGGTCTGTAAGTCACCTTCCGGTTTCACCTCAGTCAGGCCGATCCAGGCATTGACGGTTTCCGTAACAAAGCCAGCCTGATAAGTACCGGCAACTTCCATCAATGGTCTGCGAATCAGCAGCGGATCGGCCAGCATCAAGGCCAGAGCCGATGTTTCATCCAGTGTTTCAGGGAAGATTTCACCGGCTTTGATTCTGGGGGCGCTTGGGTTGAACCAGTCTGCAACGGCTAAATCTCCGAAGTAGCGGCGCAGATTTTCAGCTTTCCACGGCTCCGTGAGCAGGTTCCTGGCAACTACCGTATGTCCAGAGTCGCTAAGCCAGCGCTTTTGCCGGGTGTTGTTACTGCAACCTGGTTTTTCGAAAAAAATTACGCTGGCCATAATGCTTTCTCGCGGCTATGTTTTTCGACCAATTCCGCATAGAGTTCTGGCGGGATGCCGGTGAGTGAACCGGGGGGATTTAGCGGCTCTCCCTGTTCGTTGAGTAAAGCACCCTCGATCGGGCAGATGCTGACACACTGCGATACTTTATAATCGCCAACGCATTCATTGCATTTATCCGGGTTAATCAGAAAATGCGGCTTGGCCTCATAAATTGCCTGGTTAGGGCATACCGGTACGCAGGCCCAGCAGTTGACGCAATATTCGATGATTTCAAAGGCCATGATGGTATTCCTGGTTTAACGTTCAAGTTGCCCTAAGTGGGTTGTGCGGTTACGCCACCTTTTGTTGTTGCTTTAGTGTCAGTTTTCCAGCAGCGCGCATTTCCTGATAAACAGTCGCTATCGCCTCTTCTATACTCTCCATCGCGTGCTCGACATTGGGCTGTATTCCGGCAGCTTCCAGCGGAACCCAGGGTTCGATACCGATTTTGCTGCATAGCACCACCTCGCAGCCTTGCAAGACTTTCAGGCTTCTTTGCAACGCAGTTTCACCCTCACCGCAGCTGTCATCGCCGCTGCAGTAAGCGGCGGTCTTGCGATGGCCGATGAAGCGCACGCCATTCTGGCTAGCCTCATAGACCAGAAACTCTTTGGCATGACCGAAGTGTTCGTTAATCAGGTCGCTACCTTTGCTGGCAACCGCCATCAGTACCGGGCGCAGTTTGTTTTGCTTGAGGTTGCTGATATTGATTACCTGGGAGGTTTTAGCCAGGCGCTTGCTTTCCAGTGTTTGATTGATGGCAGCATGCACGCCGGCGCGTATTTTCATGGCTTCCGGGTAGTTGATATCCATCGCTTCGATCTTGTCCATGGTGAATTCCGCTCCGCGATCTTCACCCAGTAATCCCACCGCATCGGCTCTGCATTGCCGGCAATGGCGCATCATGTTCATATCGCCTGCGCATTGATCCTGCAAAGTCTGCAATTCCGTACTGGTTGGGCCTCGTTGACCGGTCATGCCGTAGAAGGTGCCATGTTCGGCTTCGGATATCAGCGGCATCACGTTGTGCAAAAAGGCGCCTTTGGCCTTGACGATTTTGGATACTTCAATCAGATGCTGGTCGTTTACCCCTGGAATCAGCACCGAATTTACCTTGACCAGAATGCCGCGAGCGACCAGCATTTCCAGTCCGAGTTGCTGTTGCTCGATGAGTATTGCTGAGGCTGCACGACCCTTGATACGCTGGTTTTTCCAGAATATCCAGGGATAGATTTTTGCGCCCACATCCGGATCGACACAGTTGATGGTGATGGTGACATGGTCGATGTTGTATTTGGTCAGTTCTTCGATCTGAGCCGGTAACGACAGGCCATTGGTCGAGACGCACAGCTTGATATCGGGTGCCTGTTCCGACAACATGCGGAAGGTCTCGAAAGTACGCTCCGGGTTTGCCAGAGGATCGCCAGGCCCGGCAATGCCCAGCACCGTCATTTGCGGAATGGTTGCTGCGACCGCCAGCACTTTTTTCACCGCCTGCTGCGGGTGGTGTAATTCGGACACCACCCCTGGTCGCGACTCATTGGCACAATCGTATTTGCGATTGCAGTAATTACATTGAATATTGCAGGCTGGGGCAACCGCCACATGCATCCGTGCAAAGTAGTGGTGCGCTTCTTCTGAATAGCAGGGGTGATTGAAGACCTTGGCGCGTATATGTTCAGGTAGATGCCCCAATTCGCTGGAGCCACATGAACCGCTAGTACAGCCGCTGCCGTTGTCTGGTGTATCGATGCGCAATTCCATATTGTTTACTCCTGTATGCCTTGCCATTACAGAAGCAAACTGCGTGCCTGGAATTATTTTATTTTTATGTTATTTATTTTAAAGGGTTTTATTGATATTTTTGTATGCCGTGTTGTAAATGACACAGGACATATCGTGCGGCTTGTTGCTAAGACTACAATCAAGGGGGTGGATTTGCCCCCTGTCAAGTTTCAAGAAGCTAGTGTTTAATTGCGTCATTACAGGGCATTAACTGTAGGTCGGGGTAGGCGCGGTTTTTTGCGGCGTAACCCGACGTTTGCACCTGGTCCCATGTAACATTTATAGCTTCGGATAAAGTCGCGTCAGCTTGATCCGGGCGGTGGATGCGGCAGCGCGATATCAACTCAATCACAAAAATTACATGCACTATGACCACTATTTGGCGACTGGATTGCCTATAGGCACAGGCGAAATCGAGGGTGCTTGCCGTCATCTGATTGTTGATCGTATGGATGGTGTCGCACGGTGGAGTCTGAAAGGCGCAGAGTCAGTTCTGCAACTGAGGGCGCTACGCTCCAGCGGCGATTTTGAGCAATACTGGAAGTTCCACTTTGAGCAGGAATACCAACGTAACTACGTTTCA
>CAIRBC010000599.1 GCA_903876685.1 uncultured Nitrosomonadales bacterium
AGACCTGCTCCGGTGCTGAATCCTGCTCAGCCGCTTGTAGTTGAAGTTAACCAGACAAAGCCCGGGCCTCAAGCCTTGCCAATTCAGATTGCTGCGACTTCGGATTCCACACCACAAATAGCTATTCAGGCTGACAGACCTGCTCCGGTGCTGAATCCTGCTCAGCCGCTTGCAGTTGAAGTTAACCAGACAAAAGCCTGGCCTCAAGCCTTGCCAAGCCAGACTGCTGCGACTCCGGATGCTACACCACAGACAGTCACACTGGAAGGCGATCAGAAACCTGTATTTGATACTGCTAAAACTATTACCATTGATCCCGCAAAGACTGCTAACGAACCATTACCAATCCAGACGGGAAACGCTGCCTCAGCCAAACTAGCCGCATCTGCAGTCGGGCTTTTTCAGACTACTGATAACCTGAGGTTTGCGCAACCGGCTACCGAGACACAGGATGCAGGCCAGTCGCCTGAAGTTACTTCGCCAATCATTGCCGATACCAAATCTCAGCCCCTAGCCTCTACCAAAATAAATTGGCAATCACCGGCTATCGAACCTTTCCAATCCAGGCATAGCCTGCGGTTTACTCAACCCGTTGCATTAGATCCGGTACAGAATACAAACCCATTGCTGCCACCCATTAAATCTACCCGGAGCATAGACATCAGGCCGCTTGCACAAGCTGCTGACATTGATCAGGCTGGGAACACCGAAGCGACTACGCTGGCAATGAATATTTCCCGGAATAGCCAGCTCCAAACTGTAGATACTTTCATCAGATCTGCTGATCCTGAGAGCAACAACATACCAACCGTCTCACCCCGGTTGACAGGTGCTACCCCTAATGATTTATCGCAGGCTCCAATGACGCCCAATACCAAAGATCAACTGCAAGAGCAGAACCATACATTTGTCCCTTCGCCTGGTATGAACGCCAGCTTGACTGTTGATATGCCCAGGATGTCAGCAATGACCGCATCCCTCAAGAATGTGGCGGATACGCACCCGCAACTCCCTGTAATCTCTGAAGCTACGCTTACCCAACAGTTGCCTGACAATACTCCATCAGCTATGGATAACATTGCAGCTTCTCAACCCCTTGCCGGAAACCCTGTTACCACACAACCGATCCACGAAGCCATTGTTCCGCCAGTTGATACTTTGAAAAAGACTGAAATCCAACCTGCGCCGAATCAATCAACGCCACAACCCGTTCATGCAGATCAGGTAATGACACCATCCGTCATTCCTCCCGCGATAACGGTTAAACACCCGGAATACCGGATAGCTATGCCTGACCCGGCATCCGCAAATAGCACACCCGCCATAGCGGCCTCCAAGCTATCACCTAGCCTGCAAGAGGTCAGCACTCCAGGCGATACCCGCATAAATACCCCGCTTGGCCACCCTGCCTGGGCAGAGGAGTTATCACAAAAAATTACCTGGCTAGGCTCGCAACAAAATCAGGTAGCCGAACTGCACCTGAATCCGGCCAATCTGGGTCCCGTGGATGTTATTCTAAAATTATCGGATAACCAGGCCACAGTCCAATTCAGTTCACCGCATGGCTTGGTAAGGGAAGCGCTTGAAAGCGCATTACCTAAACTTCGTGAAAGTTTTTCCGATAACGGTATCATATTGGTGAATACCACCATCAGCGACCAGACCCCTCGCGACCGAAACCCGGAAAATTTTATGAACCAGGGAAATAATAATAGATCGGCGCGGGATGAAAACCCAGGAACCGTAATCGAACCGTTGCAGACAATGGTGCAAACTGCACCTGCACGCAACCACAACGGGATGGTGGATACCTTCGCCTGAACGAAAAGTAGCAGTTAATGGAAAAATTCAACGCTAATCAGGTTATCATTAGCTTCCAATTTTTCGCTCCTCGATAAGGAATTATATATGGCAAAACCAGCAGCCGCAAAAAAAGGGCAAGAAGACTCAGCAGGGCCGCAGAAAAAAAGCAAGAAAAAGCTAATCCTGATCATCATCGTCGTGATTCTGCTGATCGCCGGCGGAGTCGTTGCTTACTTGTTACTGAAACCAGCTCCCACTTCCAAACATGCTCCCCCGCCTGCAGCAGTCGAGGAGGCAGAACCAGAACCAGGAAAACATGAATCAGCCGCAAAATTTGTAGACCTGGGGCAATTTACAGCGAATCTGGTCAAAGAGGACGAGGATCGGTATATACAGATTGCGATTTCACTCAAAATCAGTAAAGCCGAACTGGAAGAAAAAATCAAGGATAGCAAACCGGAAATCCTGCATCGTGTGAATATGCTGTTACAAAGCAAAAAACCTTCAGAATTATCCACGTTTGATGGGAAGGATAAACTTGCTCAGCAAATCAAAGCTCAAGCAGAATACGTTCTCGGTTTGCGCAAAATTTCCCCACCTATCAGCGCCCCCGCCTCTGCTGTGCCAGATAATACCCCCAGTAGAAGTGGGGTAACTGAGGTGCTATTTACTTCATTCATTATCCAGTAACCTAAAATGAGCGAATTTCTCTCACAAGATGAGGTCGACTCCCTGCTCAAGGGAGTCACCGGAGAAGCGGACGATGTACCCGCCGATACCGGACCTGCTGCCGGAGAAGTTCGTTCATACAATCTTGCCTCACAGGAACGTATCGTGCGTGGGCGTATGCCCACCATGGAAATCATTAACGAACGCTTCGCCCGCTTATTTCGTATCGGACTGTTCAACTTCATCCGCCGCACCCCGGAAATTTCGGTGGGTCCGGTACGGGTGTTGAAATTTGGCGAGTTTAACCGCAATCTGCATGTACCGACCAACCTCAACCTGATCACAGCCAAACCATTACGCGGCAACGGATTGTTCATCTTCGATCCCAATCTGGCTTTCCTGGTCGTTGACAATATGTTCGGCGGCGATGGCCGGTTTCATACCCGTGTAGAGGGACGTGAATTTACCCAAACCGAGCAACGCATCATTCAAAAATTACTGGAAGTGGTATTTGATGCCTATAGCAAATCCTGGGAAGCGGTTTATCCGCTTGAGTTTGAATTCGTCCGTTCAGAAATGAACCCGCAATTTGCCAACATCGCCACACCCAACGAAGTGGTCATCGTAACCACTTTTGACATTGAGCTAGGCGGTAATGGCGGCGCTTTCCATGTCTGCATGCCTTATTCCATGCTGGAGCCAATCAAGGATTTGCTCTATAACACCATACAAGGCGAACATCTGGCCGTCGACAAGCGTTGGTTACAACTGCTTTCAAAACAGGTGCAGTCTGCCAATGTCGAATTGATTGCCATGCTGGGTGGCGCTGATATGACTTTTGAGCAAGTTCTGAAAATGCGCGTCGGCGATGTCATTCCGATTGAGGTAGGTGAAAACATCATCGCCCTGGTAGATGGCGTGCCGGTGATGGAATGCAAATACGGCGCTTTCAATAATCAATATGCATTGAAAGTCCAAAAAATGCTCTCGAACAACGAAGGATAATCATGTCTGACGAATCTGCAACCAACCAGGATGCCATTACCGCCGACGATTGGGGTGCGGCGATGGTCGAACAAACAGCATCCGATATTTGGGGTTCGGCAATGGAGGAACAAGCCGCAGCCACCAACAAGCCTTCTGCCACCGCCAAACCCCATGTGATGGAGCAATTTGGCGCTGGCTCTCTTGCGGGGCGCCCAAGTGATCTGGACATGATCATGGACATACCGGTACAACTGACTGTTGAACTGGGACGAACCAAAATGCCGATCAAAAATTTGCTGCAACTAGCACAAGGGTCGGTCGTTGAACTGTCCGCGATGGCAGGCGAACCTCTGGACGTACTGATTAACGGATTTCTCATCGCACAAGGTGAAGTGGTCGTGGTAAACGACAAACTAGGTATACGCCTGACAGATATAATCACCCCTGCAGAACGGCTAAGGCGTATTAACAAATGACACTTCAGAGGACACATCAGAAGACAGAAGACGGAGGACAGAGGGCAGCGGTTTGGCTGCGGCTGCGCCGCGTTTTTTTTGGCATTACGTTATGCGCTACATTTCTGTCTTCTGTCCTCAGTCCTCTGCCCTCGGATGCCGCAACTGAGGTGGCTAGACCGGTGTATACGCCACCGCCACCTGCCGTCAGTTCCGCCAATATCGCGCAAATTGTTTTCAGTCTGCTACTGGTATTAGCCGCCGTGGTGCTGGTGGCATGGCTATTGAAACGCATGAATATTGCCAAGCAAGGGTCCGGCAATCTACTGAAGGTGTTAGGCTCTGTTGCAGTAGGACAACGCGAACGGATTGTACTGGTGGAAATTGAGGATACCTGGCTGGTGATCGGCGTGGGGCCAGGGCAGATCCGAACCCTGCACACGCTGGAAAAATCAGCACAACTGTGGAATGCCGAACAAACTACACCGGTGACCAGACCAGTTTCCACGAATAATAAATTTGCCAGCCTGCTATCATCAGTGTTGAAGCGTCGAGATACAGGAAAAAAATGAGCCTGGTTCAGAAAATAATCGACGCGCAGCGCAAAATCATAGGGCTTCAACTGCTGCAGATGCCTAGCCAAACTGCCTTCAAATCTCCCTTGTGGAAGGTCTGCTCTCCCTTGTGGAAGGTCTGCGTACCAGTTGCTGTCCTAGGTCTACTGTCTACCGTCTTTTGTCTAATGTCCCACCCCGCTCATGCTGAAGTGGGTTTGCCTGCTTTAACCAGCACCCCATCCCCCGGGGGAGGGCAGGCCTATAGTCTAAGTCTGCAAACACTGCTGCTGCTCACCTCACTCAGTTTCTTGCCCGCGGTTTTGTTGATGATGACCGGCTTCACCCGGATTGTCATCGTGCTGAGTCTGCTGCGCTCGGCACTCGGCACTCCTTCCGCGCCACCCAATCAAGTATTGATCGGTATGGCATTATTCCTGACATTTTTTGTGATGTCTCCGGTTTTCGATAAAATTTATATAGACGCCTATTTACCTTTCAGCGAAAACAAGCTTGATTTTCAACATGCCGTGGAAAAAGGCGTGATACCCCTGAAAACCTTCATGCTGAGACAGACTCGTGAACCCGATCTCGCTTTGTTCGTCAAAATCTCTAATAGTGAGCCTCTGCAATCTGCCGATCAGGTGCCGCTACGCATACTGGTTCCAGCCTATGTGACCAGCGAATTGAAAACTGCTTTCCAGATCGGTTTCGTGATATTCATTCCCTTCCTGGTGATCGACATGGTGGTAGCCAGCGTGCTGATGTCAATGGGGATGATGATGGTATCACCAGCCGTCATTTCCCTGCCCTTCAAAATCATGCTATTTGTATTGGCCGATGGCTGGAACCTGATACTGGGATCACTGGCACAAAGTTTTTTTACCTGATAATAGGTCGGGTTATACAACACCCGCCTGAAAAAATTCATGACTCCAGAAACCGTTGTCACTATTGGACAACAAGCACTTGAAATGACGCTGATCCTTTCCGCCCCGTTACTGCTCGCGGCGCTGATTATCGGCTTGATTGTCAGCATTTTTCAAGCTGCCACCCAAATCAATGAAATGACCCTGTCCTTTATTCCCAAGTTGCTGGGGATTTTTCTGGTACTGGTGATCGCCGGACCGTGGATGGTAAACATGATGGTCGATTACATACAGCGCTTATTTGGCAACATCCCCTGGATGATAGGCTAATGATCAACTTTACCAGCGCACAACTGGAAGCCTGGCTAGCGTTGTTAATTTTTCCACTGACACGCATCCTGGCAATGATTTCCAGCGCACCGGTATTAGGCAACAAGCAAATCCCTGCTCGCGTCAAAATCGGTTTATCTGTACTTCTCGCAATACTGATTGCACCTACCCTGGGTGATATGCCTCAAGTATCTGTCGGTTCCTTCGCCGGACTGTTGATCATGGTTCAGCAAATCATCATCGGGGTTGCGCTGGGTTTTACCATCCGTCTTCTTTTTGCCGCTGTGGACATGGCAGGCGAATTGGCCGGCTTGCAAATGGGCTTGGGTTTCGCTAACTTTTATGACCCGATGAACGCTTCTTATACCCCGATCATTGCCAACTGGCTGGGCATGATCGCGATGCTGGCGTTACTGTCGATGAATGGTCATTTGCAAATACTGTCTGCACTGGCCGAGAGTTTCCACACCCTGCCCATCGGCGGCATGTTGCCCGCCAAAAGTTTTTATGAAGTCGCCAAATGGGGAGGCAGCATATTTATCTATGGCCTGCAAATTTCATTGCCACTATTGACCGCATTGCTGGCCGCGAATATCGCGCTGGGTATACTGACCCGTGCCGCACCACAACTCAACCTGTTCGCGATTGGCTTTCCGGTTACCCTGGCAATGGGATTTTTCGTGCTGTTGCTTTCCATACCCATTTTTGTCCCGCTGATGGATAGGTTGTTTCAGGAAGGACTGGGTATGGCATTAACCCTCCCGAAACCGCAACATTAAATTAAGCATCAATAATTGTTTGCCTGCGCCAAAATCGTGCATAGCAGGGTCAGTAATCTAAAACTCCCTGTAGAGGAATTTATTATTATTTGATTATTTGCACAAAAATAGCCATCCAAATATTGGCATGCTACTTGCTTATAGTAATGCATTCTCAACGGCAATTTTTTCCTTGCCTTAATACTGCCTATGACACAATCATGGATCCAGAATCATGAAAATTGCTATCGCTACCAAACAAGACTGGAGCCAGGTTTCCGGACACGCCGGTCAGACTCGCGATTGGCTTATCTATGAATGCATCCCGGGACAGCCAATCGGCGAACCGCAACGCATTCAGTTAAGCAAACAACAATTGCCCCATCATTTTCAGGACAATGAACCCCATCCGTTGCATGGCGTTGAAATTATCGTAGCCGCCAGTGCCGGTGACGGGTATCTGCGCCATATGGAAAAGTGGGGTGCCAAAGTGTTACTAACCGGAGAACAGAGTCCTGATGCCGCCTTGAAAATGATCCTGAACGGCGTAGCATTACCCGAGACTCGCTTCGATATCACCACGACCCTTTGCAAATTACGCGATCTGTTCTCAAGCCATTAAACAGGTGCCTGTGCCATGAAAAATCTGACCTTAACCGATGCGGAATTATTAGCTATCTTGAATGAAGATGTGCCTTACGGCGATCTCACCACGGAAACGGCACAGATCGCATCGATCCCCGCACGCCTGGTATTTAGGGCAAGGCAAGAAATGGTGCTATGTGCGATTGAAGAAGCTGCTCGACTATTCATCCTGCATGGCGCAGAGGTCAAAATGGACTTGTATTCCGGCCTGAAAGTATGCAAGGACACTGTGCTGATGGAGGTTCGAGGCACGGCCAGAATACTGCATCGCGTATGGAAAACTGCCCAGGTGCTAGTAGAATGGGCCAGTGGCATCAGCACGGCCTGCGCGGCAATTGTCAGTGCCGCATCACCCGTGACCGTCGCCTGCACCCGCAAACAGGTACCCGGTGCCAAGGCCTTGTCCGTCAAGGCAATACGGGCAGGGGGCGCAACCCTGCATCGTCTCGGACTATCGGAATCTCTGCTGCTATTTCCGGAACATCGGTTATATTTGAATCAGACGCCAGACAAAACCGTGGCTAGATTCAACCAGGCCGAACCAGAAAAAAAACTGGTGGTTGAAATCGGCAATGTAGCACAAGCCCTGGTCTGGGCAAAAGCGGGTGCCGGCGTATTACAACTGGAAAAATTCACGCCCGAAGCCGTAGCCGAATGTCGTCTGGCGTTGCGTGAGGCCGGACTGACAACGCTGATAGCCGCCGCAGGTGGCATATGCGCCAAAAATGCGGCAGCCTATGCGGGTGCAGGAGCCGATTTGCTGGTAACTTCTGCTCCCTACAGCGCACCACCCTGCGATGTGCAAGTAACCTTTTATCGTTAAGGTAAAATTATCAAGGATATTTTCTTCCAGTCCTATGCAAGGAAAAAAACACCCTACCCTATCGAAAATGCTGGGGTCAGGTCTTGAAAAAAAATGCTGGGGCCAGGTCTTGACAATGCGGTTTATTCTCCCATTTTTGCTTTGATTTTTTGCTTTGCGGTTGAATGCAGTCAAGTCGCTGGTTATCACTCAAGCGGGAGAGGTGGCAAGTTGTGATGCGCGCTTCACGTTTAACAAAGACTCAGTGGTAAATCACGCCAGGTCGCATGGATGTTTATGGCATGGACGTTCCTGGTTCGGTTGCTTAGAATGGTTCAAATAGCCAGTCTGATAATGGTTGGCTGGAATTTTTGAACCTGGAGGGAATATTCATGCAAATCAAAGATAATGTATTTGTGGTAACGGGCGGTGGTTCAGGACTCGGCGCTGCCACGGCCGGTATGATTGTCGCTAATGGCGGCAAGGTGGTGGTGGCGGATGTTAATGTCAAGGCGGGAGAGGAGATTGCAGCGGCACTGGGCAGTCAGGCACGTTTTGTTTTGACCGATGTAGCCAATGAAGCCAGTGCCCGACAAGCCTTTGCCGTGGCCGTAGAAATGGGTTGCTTGCGAGGGTTGGTAAACTGTGCAGGCATTGCACCTGCCGAAAAAGTGCTGGGCAAAGCCGGGGTGCATAGCCTTGATTCCTTTAGTCGCGTCATCAACATCAATCTGGTGGGTAGTTTTAACATGCTTCGCCTGGCTGCGGAAATCATGAGCAGCAGCGAGGCTTGTGCCTCTGGAGAGCGTGGTGTGATGATCAGTACGGCATCGGTCGCCGCGTATGAAGGGCAATTGGGACAGGCTGCCTATGCTGCCTCCAAAGGCGGTGTGGTTGCGATGACACTGCCGATTGCGCGTGAGTTGGCACGTTCCGGGATTCGCGTGATGACTATCGCACCCGGCATCATGGAGACACCGATGTTGCTGGGAATGCCTCCAGAGGTTCAGGAATCTTTGAACAAGATGGTTCCATTTCCATCCCGTATGGGAAAACCCGCCGAATATGCGGCGCTGGTCGAGCATATTTTCTCAAACCCTTATTTGAATGGTGAAGTGATTCGTCTGGACGGCGCCATCCGCATGGGCGTTAAATAAGCCTTTTTAAAACTTTTCGTATTGAGGATTAATCCATGACACAAGATTCGATTGTTATCGTCAGCGCTGCGCGTACCCCGATGGGCAGCTTTCAGGGAAATTTCAACAGTCTGACCGCGCCACAACTCGGTTCGGTGGCGATCAAGGCTGCGGTTGAGCGCGCGGGTATTCAGGCAGCTCAGGTTGAAGAAGTGGTGTTTGGCAACGTGTTGCAAGCCGGTGTCGGCCAGTCGCCCGCCCGTCAGTCTGCGCTGGGTGCCGGATTGTCGCTGGCGGTTACCTGTACAACCATCAACAAGGTGTGTGGTTCTGCATTGAAATCGGTGATGCTGGTGCATGACAGCCTGCTGGCGGGTTCCTATGAAATTGGTATCGCAGGCGGACAGGAGTCCATGTCCAATGCCCCTTATATGCTGCCCAAGGCTAGAGGCGGTTATCGTCTTGGGCATGGTCAGATGCTGGATCATATGTTTTTTGACGGACTGGAAGATGCCTATCAAAAAGGGCGTTTGATGGGTACCTTTGCTGAAGAGTGTGCCGAGAACTATAGTTTTAGCCGCGAAGCGCAGGATGCCTTTGCCATTCAGTCTACCCAGCGGGCACAAAAAGCCATTAGTGAAGGGCGCTTCAACTGGGAAATTGCACCGGTCACGCTAGCGGGCAAGAAGGCAGAGTTGTTGATTGAGCAGGATGAATCACCTCAGAAGGTGCAGATAGACAAGATTCCCGGTCTTAAACCCGCCTTCAAGAAAGACGGTACGGTGACTGCGGCGAATTCTTCGTCGATTTCAGACGGTGCTGCGGCCTTGGTGCTGATGAAAGCCTCAACGGCACAAAATCTGGGACTTACCCCGTTGGCACGCATTGTGGGACATGCCGGTCACGCGCATGAACCCGCCTTGTTTTCTACAGCGCCTGTTTTTGCGATTCAAAAGTTGCTGAAAAAAGTAGGCTGGTCGGTGGAAGAAGTGGACTTATGGGAGATCAATGAAGCCTTTGCCGTCGTCACCATGGCAGCTATTGAGGATCTGATGTTAGATCCGGCCAAGGTTAATGTCCACGGCGGCGCATGTGCGCTGGGGCATCCCATCGGTGCTTCGGGGGCGCGCATTCTGGTGACCCTGTTGGGTGCGTTGCGTCAGTATGGCAAGAAAAAAGGGGTCGCCAGTCTGTGCATAGGCGGTGGCGAAGCGGTGGCGGTGGGCGTGGAAATGCTTTAAGCCGTTGCGCAGGATGTGCAGCGCATCGATCTCGATCGTTGCTCGTACCCGTCAGCACATCCTTCATTTAATCTAACGGGCATGGCAAATATGCCACACCTGATAATGAAACCGGTCATGCCCGTTTCCCTCTCCCCATCCCTCTCCCGCAAGCGGGCGAGGGAGCGTACGAATCGCTGCGCGAGTTTCACGTTAAGGTCAGTTTAGCAATATCTTCTTTTGTCAGTCCAGTGGACATCATGACTACCTCGACAGGCATTCCGGCTACTATCATGTTACGCGCCACTTTTTCGATTCCTTTTTCCATTCCCTTTTCCATTCCCTGTTCCATGCCTTCTTTGATTCCGATTTCAATGCCCTTGTCTAATCCTTTTTTAATGCCGTCTTCAAACTTTTGTTCCATGCCAAGTCGATCTGTTAAGTCACGAATCAACCAGTATTCGTAGATTTCCATCTCCTCAGGTGTCCATGTTTGCATGGTGGCTTGGGTGTATGCCTGTTTCAACTCGGGAATCTCTTCCGCGCTGTGGGGAATCATCTCCAGTTTGCCGGCATTCTTGA
>CAIRBC010000600.1 GCA_903876685.1 uncultured Nitrosomonadales bacterium
CCGGCTGGGTTCCGCAATATGATTTCGATACAGGACTAGCGGCTGCTTATCACGATATTTTATCGAGGCCATCCTGAATATGTCAGCGACTATTATCAATTTTCCTTTACATAAGGATGAAAATGGCATTCTATGTATATGTGAATGTGGAAAAAATATTCCTTTCAATGTATGCCGTGTTTTTACAGTATCAGCTAAATTAGGCAATATCCGGGGAGATCATGTACATAAACAGTGCACTCAGCTACTGGTTTGCGTATCTGGAAAAATTCGTGTGACTTGCGATGATGGATCGGTTGTAACCCAGTATTACCTTGACCATATGGGTGTTGGTTTGTTGGTTCCGCCCGGAATCTGGGCAAAGGAGGAGTATCTAAAAGACGATGCCGTCTTAATGGTGCTATGTGATCGCCTCTATGAGCCCGAGGATTACATCCGTGATTATGCCGAATTTATAACTTTTTTAGCTTCCAAACATTCATGATGAAAACCTGTCCTTGGTCTTAATCCAATTTTCCCAGATTTGGGGTAGACATTTTCAATTAAAAATGCAAACAGACAAATTCGCCGGGTATGGTTGATGAATGGACTGAAATAAACGGACTGAGCAAATTGATCTCCAATAATCGCAAGGTAGCTAAAATCAAACTTGTAGCCTTAAAGGGATAAAACAGATGGTACAATCACTTAAAACTGCACTGCTGTGCATTGGATATGAATGTGAATGGATTTAATTCGATTCACCTATGCCCCTGAACCTTACCCTCGAAGAAATAATAGGGCGTGATCCGGCTAAAAGACCGTGGTTTTAAACCTAAAGGAATTTGGATGAAAATTATCATTACTGGCGCACTGGGACATATCGGATCACATTTAATTAGAGAACTACCGTGTTTTTTTCCGGACTCCAAAATAATGATGCTGGATAATATGTTGACGCAACGTTATTCATCATTATTCAATCTCCCCAGCATAGGAAATTATACTTTCATCGAAACTGATGTTATCAAATCAGACCTGGAAAAGTTGATCGACAGCGACACGGTGGTCATTCATCTGGCCGCGATTACCGATGCGGCTTCCAGTTTTGACAATGCCGAGGCTGTAGAGGCAAACAACTATCAGGCAACTGCCAAGGTTGCACACGCATGCGCAGTGACTGGAGCCAAGTTAATCACCTTATCATCAACCAGCGTTTATGGAACGCAATCCAACCGTGTCTCAGAAAACTGTACGGATGAAGAACTCAAACCGCAAAGCCCCTATGCCAAGACGAAACTGCGAGAGGAAAAACTGGTTCAGGAGTTATCTACCAAACAAAATCTGCAGGCAGTCACTTTTCGCTTCGGCACAATTTTTGGCGCTTCTATCGGAATGCGCTTTCACACCGCAGTCAATAAATTCTGCTGGCAGGCAACCCTGGGTCAACCATTAACCGTCTGGAAAACCGCTTATCAGCAAAAACGCCCTTATCTGGCATTAAGTGATGCAGTGCGGGCGATATGCCACACCATAGCCATCGACAATTTCGACGGGGGTATTTATAACGTCGTTACCAAAAATGCCACCGTCAATGAAATCGTTGACACGATCAGACTATATATTCCCAATGCCAGGGTTAATTTTGTTGACAGTGTCATCATGAACCAACTTTCTTACGAAGTTGATTCATCAAAAATGCAAGCGACAGGGTTTATTTCGTCTGGAAATCTAGTTCATGATATAGGCGAAACAATTTCATTGTTGCGAAACTGTAGCTCGGGTTATTTTAAGACGATTTAGGATAATATTTAAACATGAAATTCGAACATGCAATGGCAATCAGTTTTCTGTCAGGTGTGCTAGTGACGTGTTAAATCATTTCAAATATATGACAGATGGATCCGAAAAATGACTGACCAACCGTTGTCAAAGATTACTAAGCCTCGCGTTCTGATCGTTTTATATAAGGAAATGGGCTCGGTTACCTGTCATGTCAGGGGAATTATTTACGGCGAACCACTTAGGCAAATGGGTTGGACAGTAGAGTTTGTCGAGGTTCAACAGGTGGCAGAAGATTCGCTGGTAGCGCTAGCAGCCAATTTTGACCTGGTTTACCTGCTGAAAATACCCTTCCTAAGTCTGATACAAAAACTGCGCAACCAAACTAACGCCAAATTGATTTTCGATTTGACGGACGCGCTCTGGATGCCCCATCATCGATGGAATCAATGGCAAGATCTTGAAGCGATCCTGAGTTTAGTGGATGGTGTATTTAGCGACAATGAGTTCGTCGCTAGCTATGGAAGAAAATTCAACCCTAGCGTGCATGTAATTCCCCCTTGCACTCAAGTCGAACGATTTGACCTCGCCAGGAGCAAATTACCCGCCAGAACCACTAACATCATCACGATTGGCTGGGTAGGAACCGCAAGCACCATCAATGCACTTCATGTCGTCAGAGATTCTTTGGAACATTTATTCCTGCGTCATCCCAACCTGACTCTCAGGTTATTGGTATATGGCTTCACCGACCCAGCTTCATTGCCTCATTTTGAACATGTCCGCTTTTCAATACTTCCCAAATACGATGAAGACGACATGATCCGCGAGGTTTTGCAAATGGACATCGGGCTATTCCCGCCCCCTTGCGGCCTGGAAGATTATGTTATTCGCGGCGTACTAAAAAGCCTGATTTATATGACAGGTGGTATTGCCTCGGTCTGTCAAAATGCTGGCGTGTGTGCTACCCTCATTCAGGATGGTATCAATGGTATGTTGGCAAGCGATCCTCTGGAGTGGGAGCAAAAGCTTGAGCTTTTGATCAATTCGCCGGAACTCAGGAAGCAGATGGGTATAAATGCACTGGCTACCGTTAAAAATACCAATTCTCTTGCAGCCATTACGCAAGCGCTAGCGAATGCCTTGCTAAGTGTACTGCATCAGACTGCCCGTATTTCTGGTACGCAACCGACCGTGGAACTCAATAGCCTACCACCTACCGTGTCGAATCGGCCTAAAATCATCATCATCGCTGACGTGCCTAATTGGATTTTTGACCGGCACGCCCATAAACTAAAAAATGAGCTGTCTGATAGTTACGATATAGACATTGCCTACATGGGACAGGCTTTCGACGAAGCTAGTTATGATCTGATTCACCCTCTGGAATGGAATCTGGTTCCGCTAGAGCAGATAAAAAATCCCCGGAAGTGGATCACCGGGATTCGTTCGCACATCAGTTGGAATAGCCTGAACTTTCAAGCCTTCTGCCTGGCCTTACGCGAGAAGTTCGCAGTAGTATATGTTGTTTCGGAGCAACTCCTGGAAATATTCCAGCCACATGTACCACAGATTAAATTGCTGGCGCATGGCATAGATACCCACCACTTCAAGGCAATTGCAGCGCCAACCAGCGAAAGCGGTCGTTTGCGAGTGGGTTGGGCCGGGAACAGAAAATCGCCGGCCAAAGGCTTTGAGTCGCTGATTGAGCCTTTGAACGGACTGCCAGGCGTCAATCTAGTCTACTGTGGCTACAGTGACCGGTTGATGACTCTGGAAGAAATGCCTGGATTTTATGAATCCATCGATGCCTATGTGTGTTCATCGAGCTCTGAAGGCCATAATAACTCGTTGATGGAAGCTGCAGCGATGGAGCGAGCAATCATCACGACCAATGTAGGTACCGTTGCTGAATATTTGGTTAATGGACTAAGTGCGCTCATCGTGCCACGCGATCATGCGGCCATTGCTGAGGCGGTGATTCGTCTGCGAGACGACCCTGCTTTGCGTGTGCGCCTAGGCATTGCCGCGCGCCAGGCAGTGCTCGCCAAATTTGATTGGCGTGAGCGGATCATCGATCATCGTATGGCTTTCAATGAACTGTTGTCCAGGAATGGAAGATTTGCCAGCGCTGCTGATGAAGCTTTTCTTTTTGTGCCTGATTGGAATGAAGCCGCCTGGTGCGAAGTCGTTCTCAGTTTTGTTATCGCATTTCGTCCCGATGAAGCAGTTTGCCTGCTATTGCGCCTCAGCTCTGACGCGCCTAGCTTCGCGGTGGCTCAGCAAAAATTGTCCGAACTATTATTGCGCACCGGTTTTATAGCGGCTCCACGTATAGAACTGGTCGCCTGGGCTGATAGTGAACCGGGTAAATTGCAGGGTTATCGGAATGTCCATCTAGTTCCAGTTTATTATGGTCAGGGTGCCGAGCCTGAGGGAGAGTTAGCTGCCAGGTTTAATGCCGCTCGCTACCGGTTGCTCCAATCTTTTGTAGAAAACAGCCCCGCTTAACAATCGCTTTAGGCCTGTATTATGAAGATCAGAATAGTCTGTAAAGAAGTCGGGAGTCATTCAACCCTCGCTAAGTTTGCGCTCAGATTGCAGGAAAATCTACTTTCCTTGGGTATTGAATGTGATATCTCCAGTTTTATGGATGCCTCAGCAGATATTAATCATCACCTCAGCTATTTTGATTACGAAGAAAGCCGTAACACTATCGATACGGTGATGATTACCCCTATCGACAGTGACTGGAAGTTTGATCGCTTACGTCAGCAAATGCAACACGCTGCATTAGGCATCTGCATGTCTGCACAATCCTTGCAAACGCTCTCTAGTCGTGGCATAGCTCGCGAAAAGCTGTGCTATGTATTCCCCGCACACAACCCATTAATAAAACCCAGACCCGTCGTAATCGGTTTAACGAGCAATATGAATGGTGATGGGCGTATGTTTGAACTGCTCAAACTGGCGGACAAGATTCAAGCTGAAGATTTTCAGTTCAAAATCATCGGTACTGGCTGGGAGAAGATAGTTCAATCGCTTCTCGCAATGGGCTTCATGGTGGAATATCATCCTGCCTACGATGATGAATTGAATCAGCGACTACTGCCATACTTTGACTATTATCTGTATCTGGGACTGGATGAAGGAGATATTGGTTTCATTGATGCTCTGGTAGCAGGTGTTCCAACAATAGTCACGCCACAAGGTTATCATCTGGATGCACCCGGAGGAATTACCCATCCATTTACTACACTTGAAGAACTGGTGATAGTATTTAAGCATATTGCCGAACAGCGGAATCAACTGGTGCGAGCGGTGGATAGCTGGGACTGGAAGAGCTATGCAATTAAACACCGGGAACTATGGGAGTGGCTACTGGCCGGACGAGACCCTGTGTTACCGGCAAAGTCTATATTCCGGGATGGTATTTCATCCACTAAAGTGCTTCCATCTTCCAGTAATATTGAACAATCAGCCGCTCAGTATCACTCACATAACCAAACAGTTCACTTGCATCAGTCTGTGACACAACTATCTTCTGATGGCAAAGTCGAGTCTCCCAGGTTAGCGGGTTATTCTTTTTGTATCATCACCAACGGCAAGCGTCCGCTTAAACTCGAACAGGAAATTGACAGCATCCTTGCACTGGGGGTTAGCAATTTTGAAATTCTGCTGGCAGGGGAAGCGCCGACAGGTTTTTCACGGCCGGGCATACCTGTGCTGAATTTACCCGATGCTGCGAGAAATGGTCGCCTGGGGGAGATGCGCAACGCGCTGTGTCGTGCAGCGCATTACGAGCAACTGGTAGTCGCAGACGATGATTTGTTGTTTCATGCCGATTTTATTGAAGGTTTGCGAGCCTACGGTGAGGACTGTGACGTACTTTGCGTGCGTCTGCTCAATCCCGACGGAACGCGTCATTGGGACTGGGCGACACACGGAGGACCCACCGGACACCACTTGTTGCCTTATGACGCACAAGATCCTCATGTGTATGTAACAGGCGGACTTTGCATCATGAAGGCTGAAATCTTTAAGCGAGTACAATGGGATGAAAAACGCGGCTTCAATCAAGGTGAAGATCTGGACTTTAGTGCGCGTCTCAAGCAGGCTGGCGTGCGTATCCAGTTTTGCGCCGGCAGCACCGTTACCCATAGTGATCCAGCTTACACTCAGCTCACCGATCATATCATCAGGCGACAGACTTCAGTTGAGCCATTGAACGTCGCACTGGATATCACCGTACTTGGAGTAGGCTATGTCCATGATCGTGCACGCACCGGAATTTATCGTGTTGTCGATAATCTACTCAAGGGTCTGGCAAAGCGCACGGATATCTGCCTGAGCCTGGTTGCGCACGAAAATTGGGTAGAGCATTGCAAAACATTTGTATGTGCAAGTCCACTGCTGGGCGCAGCATTTGAAGTCCGTGAACTCTCGCAGGTTCCAAACGGGCACCTGCTGCATTCACCGTTTTACGAGTTGCCGCCTGCGACTGGCAAGGGTTCGCGCGTATTAACGGTTTATGATCTAATCCCGATCAAGTTTCCGCAGTTTTTTGAGTTTGCCGAAGATAACTCCTTACGCAGAACCATTGCTTCCCTTGGCGTAAATGATTATGTCACGGTTATTTCTGCCGCAACCAAGACAGATTTATGTGAGTGCGCCCCCTATATAGCACCAGGCAGGATAGTGGTCACCCCACTGGCCGCAGACACCAAGTTTTTTTACCCCTGTCCTGATATCAAAGAAAAGACTCGTATCTTTGAAAAATATCATCTGGATTTATCTGCCCGATATTTATTGAGCGTTGCGACACTGGAACCGCGCAAAAATATCGCGCATCTGATCAGGGCTTTTGTCCGTTTCTTGAATGAAGACAAAATAAACGATTTGAAATTGCTGCTGGTGGGCACCAAAGGCTGGAAATTTGACGGAATATTTGCCGAATTGTCGCTGGCCGGGAACATTGCCGAGCGGGTTATTGTGACCGGGTTTGTTCCGGATGAAGACATGGCCGCCCTGTATTCCAATGCACTGGCGTTTGCCTATCCTTCCTTATATGAAGGCTTCGGACTGCCACCGTTGGAAGCCATGCAGTGCGGTACTCCCGTTATCACCTCGAATAATTCCTCGTTACCGGAAGTCGTTGGTGATGCCGGGATTATGGTTCAGGCCGAGGATGAAAACGCACTGGTTGAGGCAATTCGATTGCTTTACCGCAATGAACCCTTACGCAACGAGTTAGCCAGCAAATCCCTTGCCAGGGCAGCAAGTTTTACCTGGGAGCATTGTGTAGAGCAAACGGTGGCTACTTATAGAATGGCTTTGGAGCATTGGCAATCGCTGCCAAAAATCGTCCAGGACAAACCGATACTCATCGATGCGGTTTTCTTTCAATCCTACCAGACCGGTATCGCACGCGTATGGCGTTCGCTGTTGACCGAATGGGCGAAAACAGATTTTGGCAAGCGTTTGATTGTGCTGGATCGTATCCATACCGCACCTCGCATACAGGGGCTCCGCTACCTCGATATCATGCGCTACGAGTATGCGGATACCGACGCTGATCGGGCAATGTTGCAGAAAGTTTGCGATACGGAAAATGCCGTGCTGTTCTTTTCAAGTTATTACACGACCCCGCTTACAACGCCATCAATATTCATGGCACATGACATGATTCCAGAATTGTTGAGCGCAGATGCCACCATTCCGATGTGGCGGGAAAAGCATTATGGGATACGCCATGCCACACATTTTGTAGCTGTTTCACAAAATACCGCCAACGATTTACGCAGATTTTTTCCCGAAATCAGACCAGAACAGCTCACCATTGCGCATAACGGCGTCGATTTCAAGGCGCCAGCGGCAGAAGTAGTAGCGGCTTTTCGTCAAGCCAATCAGATTAAACGCCCGTATTTTCTGTTTGTCGGTGGTCGCGACGGCTATAAGAACGGCATATTATTTTTTCAGGCTTTTGCCAGACTGGGCGCTGCAAGAGATCGATTCGCGATTGTCTGTACGGGTGTAGTGCAACAACTGGAAGCGGAACATGCCTGTCATGTCGGGGGAGCCTCCGTGCATATGCTGCAATTATCTGACGAGGATCTGCAAGCAGCCTATGCCGGGGCACTGGCACTGATTTACCCTTCCTTTTATGAGGGATTTGGTCTGCCGATAGTGGAAGCCATGGCTTGCGGTTGCCCGGTTATTACCACCCGACGAGGATCGATTCCTGAAGTTGCCGCAGATGCCGCATTGTATGTAGAGGCGACTGATATACCGGGCATGCTAAAGGCATTGAAGCAGATACAGAAACCTGCCGCACGCAAACAACTTATTGCTGCCGGCAAAAAGCGAGCGGCAAACTTTTCCTGGCAAAAAATGGCTTTGCAGATTCAATTAGCACTCGAAAATACCGAAAAGGAACTGGCTAATACTCATCAGCTAAATCGTGACAAGGCGCTGGGAACTGCGCTGCAACACCATCAGGCAGGGGAGCTGGAGCAGGCGGAAACCATTTACCGGGAGTTGCTAAAAGACGCTGCGCAGGATTTTGTAGCGTTACATCTACTTGGGGTTGCACGTTACCAGCGCGGCGATCTCGCCCAAGCAGAGCTTTTACTACTCCAGGCACTGGCCATCAATAATGTCACCCCGGAGGCACATCACAATCTGGGGAATGTGTACCTGGCTCTAGGGCGTACAGTCGATGCGCGCAGGTGTTATAGGCAGGCTATTGCGCTTAACAAGGACTTTGCACTTTCGCATCAACAGTTAGCCAAGCTTGACGCGTAAATATTCGGTTAACCCATAAACTTCCACGACAAGCAAAATCACTAGAGCCAGCCAAGTGCTCCAGCGGAGGGGTGAACCACCCCGCCCTTCGGGCACCCCTCCAGCGGAGGGGAATTGGGGAAAGATATTCACCTACTTTAACGTGAAACACGCGTAGCGATCGTACTCTCCCTCGCCCGCTTGCGGGAGAGGGATGGGGAGATAACCAGCCACTTGGTTGCTGTCTTTTAGCAACCTAGTGGAGTGGCTAGTGGGTTCATCAGGGAAACGGGCATGATGGGTTTC